>CAZJNL010000533.1:0-4471 GCA_964546515.1 uncultured Oscillatoria sp. | reverse complement strand
GCCGGCAATCTGAATCGCAATCTGCCTATTATAGCAGTATGCACTTAGGTTAGGACATAGATAGAACTGCTGCATCAACTGATTGCCTTAACTCCTCACCCCTCACAATATCTTTCCGGATATAGTTTTTAAGTCTTGCCCAACATCTTTCAATTGGATTCAGGTCTGGTGAGTAGGGCGGTAAATAGATTAAATCGCACCCGGCTGATTTAATCAATTCCTCAATCCTTCCACCTTTATGGAAACTGGCATTATCTAAAATCACAATTTGGCCCGCTTTTAAAACGGGAAGAAGTTGCTGTTTGACCCAGCTTTCAAAGAGATTGCGGTTGCAAGCTCCCTCAAAGGTTAGTGGGGCTATCAAGTTCTCGCCTCTTAAAGCGGCTACTATACTTACTCTTTGCTTGCGGCGACCCGACTTAAAGACGTAAAATCTTTCACTTCTGTCACACCATCCATAGGGATAATCCTCTCGGTTATCTATACCGGACTCATCTACAAAAACCAGACTGTCTCGTGCTTTGCCCTCAAGAAGCTGTAGAAAAGCCTTTCTTGAAACATCATCCCTTTCTACGTAACCGTAAGTTTTTTTTTGCGGGTGAATCCAATTTTTTTTAAGGCGCGACTGAAAGTGGAAGGACTGATATCTCCAGGCCAGCCTTGCACCATTTCTGCTTGGGTTTTTTCGACCTTGGCCAGCACGAATTGGCGAAAAGACTCCAAGTCTTTGATTTTATGTCCCCATCCCTGTTGATAACCCGAACCCGCTTTCACGTTCCCAGTGGCGGACTGGCGCTTACGCCACTGGTAAATTGTATTGCGGCTCACGTCAAACACCCGAGCAGCTTCAGCTATACTCATCCCCCGTTCTACGGCACCGATTATTTTTTGGCGCAGGTCATAGCTATAGGGTGCTGGCATATATCATAGACTCCTAAACGCTCTTTATTACTATTTTAGCATGTCCTGACCTAAATGACAAGTGCTATATATCGGGGCTATTAACTAATTGTTACCCGGGGCTGCCAGAAATCTGTCCGGCAACCGTTTTTATAGAATAAAACCGGTATCTTCGCAGAATTTTACCACTGACCCACCACAAGAAACCCGGTTTCTTGTAGCTTCACTTTGTCTTGATAAATCAGCTATTATACTTACCTCAAAAACAGCTCGCTCCAAACTCCTGTCCCATCCAACAGCCGGCCCAACATCTGGCTACGACAAATTGTTGATATTATCCACCACCGGCACCCACTGACGGAGCTGGTAAATCTCCACGTTCCTATTTTGCCGGTCAGTCAAACAGGGCGCATCCCATTAAAAGCCGGCCTCCGCCCCCACCAAAGTTTTCCGCACCCATCAGCCGGCCAAACATCTTCCCCTGACATTTTCCAACTATTCCCTTTAGCTGCAGCAGTTTCATTGGGAGCATCCCAACCGGCAATTAACCGGACATCATCTGAGACGATTGACACTTCGCTCCCAAGGGCTGCGCTCTTGCTGCAATATCATATCCGCTGGCATCGATATTGTAAAACCTGCCCCTGCAAGGGGCAAAGGGCTTTTCGCGTGCCCGCTTGCCCAGCACAGGGGCAGTCTCCGTGGGTGGCCATCGCTGTCAGCTTTAGCCCCATATTCCGTATGATTGATTAATCTTATAATCAACCGCCTTGGACGCCTTGGACGCCAAGAAACTTCCTCTTGGCGTTCTTGGCGTCTTGGCGGTTTATGATTAAGTTTAAGTTGACACATAAGGCACGGGAGCCTGCCCCCACAAACCTATCATTCCAAGCTCTGCGCAACACCGGCAACACCGCTGTTGCTGTCCCTCCCACCGGCCACTCAGAACCCGCAAGGGGCGCAAATAGCAACAGTTGCTCCCCGCAGCCGCCCCCAGTCCGGCTTTCCCAGGAAAATCCCTTCACTCTACAAACTGTCGGGGCGGATTGGAGCACCGGCACACCAGTCAGACAGCCGGCTTGCGTCGCGCAAAACAACGCGGGGCAAGCCCTTTCCCGGCGGTCGCACACTTTGCCGGCGCAGCGTCACCTCCGAAAGGTCAAATTCCCCTGCGTTAATTTTAGATCAGCACCACCCATAAAAAACCAGAGCTTCAATGGATCTCGTTCTATGCCACACAACAGCAGATTTTGACACCCTCGGCGCAGCCGTGGGACTGACGCGACTGCAACCGGGGGCTCGAATCGTACTCACCGGCGGAACCCACCCAACCGTGCGAGATTTCCTAGCACTGCACCGCGACGAATACCCCCTAATAGAACGCCGGTCAGTCAGCGCCCAAAAAATACGCTCCCTCACCATCGTAGACACCCAGCTGCGCGACCGGCTCGGCAAAGCAGCCGAGTGGCTCGACCTCCCCGACCTAACAGAAATAGCCATCATAGACCACCACCTAGAACTGCAAACAGACATCCCCGCCACTCGCACCCAAATCGAGCCGGTCGGTTCCTGCACCACCCTAATCGTCGAGCAACTGCAGCGTGCCGCAACCACCGGCACCCGACTCCCCAACACCCCTTTTCCCGACTCCCCAACTCCCCAAATCCTCACCCCCTCCGAAGCCACCGTAATGGCGCTCGGCATCCACGTCGATACCGGCTCCCTCACCTTCGATCACTCCACCACCAGAGACGCCCTAGCACTCGCTTGGCTAATGCAACAAGGAGCCAGCTTGCCGGTAATCTCCGAATACGCTGACCCCGGTTTGTCCCCCCACCTGCAAGAACTCCTCACCCTCGCCCTAGAACAGCTGCAAACCGAAACCGTATCCGGGTACACCGTTTCCTGGGTGCTGCTGGAAACACCGGCATACGTCCCCGGAATGTCCAGCTTAGCCTCAGAACTCACCGACCTCACCGAAAGCGACGCCCTGCTGCTCGCCAACCGCTACCCCCTGCGCACCTCCGGCGAAGAGCGCTTGAGCGTCATCGGGCGCTCCCGCATCGCCGGCACCAACCTCAACGAACTCTTCAAACCCCTGGGCGGCGGTGGACATCCCAGAGCCGCCTCCCTCGTCCTCAAGGGCGAAACAACCGCCACCTTCCACCGGCTCGTAGAGCAATTCAAAGCCCAAATTCCAATGCCGCCCGTCGCCAGAGAGCTGATGTCCTCGCCGGTGCGCACAATCCGCCCCGAAACCACCATTTACGAAGCTCAAAGAATCTTATTGCGCTACGGGCACTCCGGCTTATCCGTTGTAGACGCCAGCGACTCCCTAGTCGGCGTCATTTCCCGCCGCGATCTCGACATCGCCCTGCACCACGGCTTTTCCCACGCGCCGGTCAAAGGCTACATGACAGCCAACCTCAAAACCATCACCCCCGACACCCCCCTGCCAGAAATTGAAGCCCTGATGGTAACATACGACATCGGGCGGCTGCCGGTGCTGGAAAACGGGCAGCTCGTGGGAATAGTCACCCGCACCGACGTGCTGCGAGAATTGCACCAGTTGAAGCTGCCCAAAGCGTGCCCTCCCTTGCGCAGCTGCCCCACCACCCCAACGCGCACATCCGTCAGCGAGCAACTGCGCGATCGCATCGCGGACGTACTGTGGCAGCTGCTCGCCAGCGCCGCTCAGCTCGCAGAAGAGCTGGGCTGCCAGCTATATCTCGTCGGAGGAGCCGTGCGCGATTTACTGCTGGCTAACCCCGATGAAGTCCGCACGCTCAGCGACATTGACCTCGTAGTAGACGGCTATCACCTCTCAGAATCCCCCAAATCCCCAAATCCCGGCATGCCAAATTCCGGGAGTGCCGGTGTGCAGCTCGCCAAAGCTTTGCAAAAACTCTACCCGTGCGCCCGCTTGGACATTCACGGGCAATTTCAAACCGCCGCCTTGCTGTGGCACAAAGATCCCGTACTCGACTCGCTGTGGGTAGATATCGCCACCGCCAGAACCGAATTCTATCCTTACCCAGCCGCCAACCCGGAAGTCGAGGCATCCTCGATTCGCCAGGATCTCTACCGGCGCGATTTCACGATCAACGCCCTAGCGGTGCGCCTGAGTGCACCCCGCGCTGGCGAACTGCTGGATTTTTTTGGCGGGTTGCTGGATTTGCGATCGCGCCAGATTCGCGTTTTGCACGCCAACAGTTTTATCGAAGATCCGACGCGGATTTACCGCGCCGTGCGGTTTGCCGTGCGCCTGGGATTTGAGATTGACCCGCAAACGGAAGGGTATATACGCCACGCGATAGAAAGTGGAATTTATGACCGCACTCAAGGGCAAAACTGCCGGCTGCCGGCGCTTGAAACCAGACTGAAAACTGAGCTAAAATATATTTTGCAGGCGGCGTACTGGAAGCAGGCGCTGCAAATGCTAGACGATTTGGGAGCGCTCAAGTGCATCCACCCGACGCTGCAGCTGGATGAGCGGTTGTGGAAACAGCTGTGTCTGACAGACCGCTGTTTGCGGCGCTATGATGTTGAGGAAACTTTCCAGCACTGGCAG
>CAZJNL010000532.1:0-4472 GCA_964546515.1 uncultured Oscillatoria sp. | reverse complement strand
CCCAGGGTACAACAACGGTGCTACCGGACATGATATCATTTGCCATCACTTTGCGTCAGCCACCGTGCAGATATCCTGAATAAACCCGCCCCTACGGCTCCCTCACTCACGCGCTTGCTTTTTCGGTAAAATTATAATAAACTCAGTATAGCTGCAGACTTCAGTTTCCACCTTGAGTTCTCCTCTGTGCTGCTGCACGACAATATCGTGACTGATAGACAGACCCAAACCAGTCCCTTCTCCCGCTGGCTTTGTAGTAAAAAAGGGATTGAAAATTTTCTCGCGCACCTCTGGCGTCATACCTTTGCCATTATCGCGAATGCGGATTTCAACGCGATCGCCCTGATTTTTAGTCCGCACGCTCAGAAGGGGGGGAAATCCACCGCCCATTTCTTGTTTCCTTTTATGGGCTGCATAGCAAGCGTTGTTGATAATGTTCAGGAAAACTCGGCCCATGTCTTGCGGGACGACTTCTACAGAGCCAATAGACTCGTCACAGCCGGTTTCTATGGGAATGTTAAAGGAAGCATCCTTTGCCCGCATCCCGTGATAGGCGAGATTCACATACTCCGCCAATAAACTGTTGATATCCGTCGCCTCCCACTGACCGCTTGTTCCGCGAGAGTGCAGCAGCATATTGCTGACGATCCTCTCCGCTCTTTGACCGTGATGGTTGATTTTTTGCAGATTTTGTTTCAGGTCGTTTAATAGATCGGCAATACACTCACTTGTTTCTGGTTCTAGCCGATCGGCTTGATTTTTAATTTCTTCAAACAGTTCTTGGGCTAATTCAGCGGAAAGCTCGGAGAAATTGTTAACAAAGTTTAAGGGGTTCCTGATTTCGTGGGCGATGCCGGCTGTCAAACTGCCCAGAGAAGCCAGCTTTTCTTGCACGACAATCTGGTTTTGCATGGCTCGCAGATTTTCTTCGACACGCCGGCGCTCTGTTATTTCCACCTGCAATTGCTCAACAGTTTGCCTGAGTTCAGATGTGCGCTCCTCAACTTTTATTTCAAGCTGCTCATTAGCTTTTTGCAGCGCCTCCTGGGCTCGCACGCGATAGGTGATGTCGCGCAGGATCACCACATATTCTTGCAGATCCCGATTAGTTTGCGAAGCGTTTTGAGAAAATCGGTCTGAGATGGCAACTTCCAGGATAAGCGGATTTGACCCGTGCGGGTTTAGGGTTTGTTCGCACCGGCTGGGCCAATCATCAGGCTGATTTGCCAATCCGGGCAGCAGTTGATTCAGGTGACGCCCAGCCAGCTGACCGGCGCTAACCCCAAACAGGCGCTCAGCGGCAGGGTTAGCCTGACGAATAATGCCATTTTCATCGAGCACCGCAATGGCGTCCAGGGCGATCTTAAATAGCTGCTCAGCCGCCTCTCGCGCTTCGTCCATCGAGACAACCTGAGGCAAGCTCGTCCAGCAGGCAATCGCCACTCCGACAAATGCCACACCCTGAATCAGCACCAGCACTAAATTGGAGTTAAGGCTGGGGACTGCATTTAATTTGAGGCCCAAAACCCAGCCGGCAGCAACGGCGCTACAAACCAGGAAAATTAGAACTGTCACCTGAAGCGCCACAAAATCTTTGATCGGGTTCTTGCGCCTTTGCCGGTAGCCCTGAATCCACCACGCTGCATGAAAGGGCGCAAATGGAAGGCGGCGCATCGCTGCATCCGCCGCCAAAATAGCGAGGGGAAACATAAACCCTATGAGAAAGTTTTTCCAGCCCCAAGCAAAGCCCCCAACGAACAGGACAACCACCTATACCAAAAAGAAGCCCAAGGACAGCCAAGGCCACCGCACCTCTGGCCTGCCCCGGCGCAGCCACAGTCCCAAATGGAGGGCCATGAAAGACATCAGCCAGCTAGTATTGGTCACTGCCACGATTTGCGAGACATTTCCCCAACCCAGACAAATGAGATTGAGGCACAAGGTAAAGACGAGGGCTGGTCCGAGTACGCCCCGTCGCGAAACAACGGCGAACACGGGTGACAGGTGTCCGTCAAGGCTGAGTTGGTACAAAATGCGGGGGCAATTGGAAACTGCGGTGGCGCAACTGAGAAGGAAACTAGCAGAGAGCAGGAATGTGACAATTGAGGAAGCTGACTTGCCCCAGAACGCCTGAGAGGCTGCTAGCAGATTTAAAAACGTGTCCTCCCCCAGTCCGGGTTCGGTAGCTAAACGCATCAGCACCCAAGATCCGCCGAGAAACACCGGCGGCATCAGCCAAGCGGCAACTTTCAGAAAGCGCAGGGTTTCAGCAGGGCGTTTGCTGTCGCCGACAAACGGAGAAGCGGTTTCGCCAGCGTAGGTAACATAGGTAACAAAGAAAAACCACTTGGCCCACTCCACAAAGGTGAGAGGCGATGAACTGCTAGGAAAAAAGCCCGGGCTAGATGGGGAGAAAGCTAACCAGCCCAAACCTTGCAGGCAAAACAGCAGCAGGAGTCCGAACGCCGGGATGACGAAACATAAATGCAGGATGCTCAAAGCGCGGGTGCCGCTAAGCGCCACAATAAAGACGACTGCCACAAAGCCAATTTTCATCAGCGTATCGGGACAGGGCACACCCAAAGGCTCCAGGTTCCTCTGAATCAGCTTGGTCAGGATGATGGCGGCCACCGGCACATTCGATATCCAGCTAATGTAATATCCCAGAGCCGCATAGCGGGCAAGCCCTGGAGAGCTCTTCAGCAACCGCGCGGCATAGTTGGGCGTTCCCCCGGCCATTTCGGGCCAATTTTCGCCCAGGCGTTTCACTTGCAGGTTTAGCAAGATGCCGACTATCACCCCAGGCAACCAGACAAACAGGACACTGGGCCCAATAGCGGCGTGGATCGCTGGAGCGATACTGGGCCATATAACGTGACCGGTTAGACCAAAGCCCCAGGTTTCCAAGGGAGTCAGGGTTCGCTGCAGGCGCAGGGTTGCTCGCCCACTGAGATTCCCGATCTCGAAAGGCTGAGACTGTTCTGAGTGGCCGCCGTTCGCAGGCTCGTGTCGGGTTTCTAGCACCATCAATTTAATAGATTGTGTTCAGTGGTTCGCAGCTCGCACCCTGGCGGGGTCACAGACGGCTTCAACCTCTCCAGGAATTGTACAGACGCGACATCTGGCGTCTTACCAGCCGGTTTTTGTTACCGTCTGCAACCACCAACGGAATTGCCTGGTCAGGACTGATTCTCTTGTTTAGAATTCCCTTTAACTGTTTCCCGCCTAACAGTTCAATTCCTATTTTGGCTGCCGGTACAAATTTTTTTAATATAATTAATATTTTTTTTAGAAATACTCGGCCCTCTAGAAGTGGCCCGATTTCACCGGCATTCTTGCCGAGCGGTCTTCTTCTCGTTTGAGCGACAAGCTTAAGAATGGGCTAAAGCCCAACTACGAGCGAAGAATGGGCTTTAGCCCAACTACAAGCCAAGAATGGGCTTTAGCCCAACTACAAGCGGCGTGCGCCCGGACGCACCGGCACCCAAAGCCGTTTAAAATCAACATCTATGGATATTCCCACCCTACCCTTAGCGTTTCAATTCGCCTCCCCAGGGCCAATCATCTTCAACCTGGGGCCACTGGCCATCCGCTGGTATGGCCTTTTGATTGCCTCAGCGGTGCTGATTGGCATCACCCTTTCCCAGTACCTGGCTTCCCGCCGGCACCTGAAGCCAGAACTCCTGGGCGACTTGGCCATCTGGCTAGTCTTGGCCGCCATTCCTTGCGCCCGAATCTACTATGTGCTGTTTCAGTGGCAAGACTACGCCCCAAATCCAGGTGAGATCATTGCGATTTGGAAAGGCGGCATTGCCATTCACGGTGCCCTTCTCGGCGGGATCGCCGCCACCTTAATCTTTGCCCGCATCCAGAAAATTTCCTTCTGGCAATTAGTAGATTTAGTAGCTCCCTCCCTGATTTTGGGTCAAGCCATTGGCCGGTGGGGAAATTTCTTCAATTCAGAAGCATTTGGGGGTCCGACTAATCTGCCCTGGAAACTCTATATCCCCCGCAACAACCGCCCGTCGGATTACATTAATTTCGACTACTTCCACCCCACTTTTCTCTATGAATCCCTGTGTAATTTGATGGTATTTAGCTTATTACTTACCCTATTTTTTCGAGATTTGAAGGGGAAGCCGCGCCTAAAAACCGGCACCTTGTTTTTAGTTTACATGGCGGCTTACAGCTCAGGTCGATTTTGGATTGACGTATTGAGAACCGACAGCTTAATGCTGGGGCCGCTGCGCGTGGCCCAGATGGTCAGTCTAACCGGCATTGTTTTGGGGTTAGCCGGTTTGGCGTGGCTTTACATCTTCAACCGGCCCCTGCCAGATGTTGTCCCAGCTGACAGGCAGCAGTGGGATTATCGCTCCCAGTCTGCCGGTCCGCCCAACAATTCCCCATAAAGCGATAATATAGCGGTTCTCAATTGGATGAGTCTCTTGTAGAGACGCGATTTATCGCGTCTC
>CAZJNL010000531.1:0-4476 GCA_964546515.1 uncultured Oscillatoria sp. | reverse complement strand
ATGGAGATGCCGGTTTGTGTCAGGCACTCTTGCCAGTATTGCCGGCGCTGGGTAAAATTAGGGAGGGTAAAGGGCACTGTTACTATCCCTAAAGCACCGGCTCCCCCCGGTATCCAAGAGCCGGTGCCGGCTAGAATAGTAATTCCCTTGTGTTCGGCAATGGCTGTCAGTATATGTTGGTAATAAATGGCGTGTTCTTCGCTTTGCAGGGTTTCTAAATTGTCGAGATAAAGCAGGGCGTTTTGAAACCAAGCTTCGCGGAATATTAGACTGAGAGTTGGCTGGAAGTCGGCTTTGGCGGCGACAATTTGGGCGAGGTCTGCTGTGAGGAAGGGGGTTTGAATTTCGGCGGCTAGGGTTTGGGCGGTGCGGCGCTTGCCGGTGCGGTCCGCTCCTTGGAAATAGATGCGCAGGGGGTGCTGGGTTTGCCGGCTTTCTAGACAGAGGATGCTGAGAGCTTTGTGGTCAGAAACCGGGTTTCTTGGAGAAACTCGGTTTCTGGTTACGGCGGGGTTTACTAACTGGCAAAATGAGGTCAGTCGGGAGTCTAAGCCGGTTTCTCCCAGCAGGAAGCGGACAACTTGGGCGTCGAGCTGGAGGTTGTGGGCGAGGAGGGAGGGTTTGGGCTGGTTGGAGTCGGCGACGAGGTGCAGCAGTTGGTGGCGGATGAGGGGGGCGTCGGGGGAAAAGCGAGTTCGCCCGGAGAGTTTGGCGGCGGCGTCTGGGCAAAGGAGATTGAGGGCGAGATCGACGCTTGGCTGTTTGCAGCGCACGTCGTCTTGCAGGTAGGCGTAGAGGCGTTCGTAGCGCCGGTCGAGTTCGGGGGCGAGGGCGATGGCGATCGTGTCGAGGTCAAAGTTGGATAAGTTGAAGGTTTGCTGGAGCTGCGCCAGTCGGGAGCCTTCTGGGGCTGGGTTTGGTAAAGGTTGTTTTGGGTTTTCTGTTGGGAGTTGAAGGGGGCTCGCGCCTGGTTCGCGAGCGAGCAATTGTTCGACTTCTTGCAGGGTGATGTGCAATCCGCGATAGGGATCGGTGGCGGCGTCGGAGCCATAGGCGGCTTCGGCGGCGGCGACGGCGTGCGCTAGGAGCTTGTCGAGCCGGTGTAATAGGGGAAGTAAGTCGTCGATATGAGAAAGAACGGGGATATCGTTTGTGTTATCCCCCCTGATTTTTACTGCTTTAGCCATTGCTGCTTTTTCTTTTTATGCAGGGCTGTTGTCTTGCGCTTGCCGGTTTGCCCAAATGGCGGTGCTAGCTGCGACTGCTGCTGTTACCCCCAATACGGTTAAAAAGCTGCCCCAGCCAATATGTTGGTAGAGGGCGTCATGGACTTTTACAGTATTTAATCCCTTGATAATAAAAGGGATATTCGTTGCCATAACTAAAAACAAGGCGCTGGCAGCAATAGCACCGCCGGCCCCAGCGATAAGCAGCACTGTTTCTGCGCCGGCGAGACTGGAGTAGAGTTGCCGGTTTTTTCCTGACAGGTTATTTTGTGTTTGAGAAATCAGCACCAAAGGCAATAAGAATGCTAAAACGAGATAGACTTTGGCGCTAATCCCTGCGACTGCATCCGCTTCCGATCCTAGGAGGATGCCGGCCCAACCGCCCAAAGCCCCGAATATTAACCCCACGCCGCCCAGCACTAGCGCCTGATTCAATCCGGCTTTAATTTTCGGTGGCATATCAAATTAACCCCTTTTACTGAACACTGGAGATGGGGGAATGGGCGCAAGGGGTCAATGCTCGCACCCTTCCCCTTTTTACCATTATATAGCGCGTCTCAATGATTCGTGCGCTCGCGGTAGGGGCAGCCACGGGGGGACTGCTCCTACAGTTATTGTCCAAAGGATTGAGACGCGCTAGCTCGCGCTGGAGAGCTGTCCGCGCTTAGCGCCTTGGTCTGGCTGCTAGTTATTTGATTTTTACCTTCTTTTTCAAGGCATCAAAACCTTGAATGTTGGCCTTGGCTATGGCCATAACCTTATCGATAAACCCGGTTCCGGCTTTTTCCGCTTCGCTGGCTTTCGTTGGATTGATTTCTTTTTCCAGCTGTTTGTTTTGAGAGTTTTCTGTTTTCTTGCCTTGCTCTTTCGCCTGCTTCTCCTGTTTAAAGACACTGTTGACAAACTCCCAGAAAGCCTTGAAAGGCTGTATCAATTCCTGGAAAGTTTTTTGGATTTTCTCCCAGCTATTTTTCAGCCCGTCAAGAGGCTTGAAGAAATAGGTGTTTAGGGTTTCTTTGGCCTCGTTCTTTAGGGCTTTTGCTGCACTTCCTTTTGTCGGAGCGTCTGGGAAAATGGTATCCTGAGATGCCTCTGTAAGACCTCCTAAAGTTGCATCCGCAATTCCCGCTACTATTTGCTCGGACACGGTTTCTGCTGCGCCTTTGAACAGGTCAGTAGCTTCAGATTTCAAAGCCTCTCCTAACTCCGCTCCACCTGTTACAGCGCCAGCTGCACCGGCTGCTCCACCTAAGACTAGACCGCTGACGTCTCCAATCAGCTCGTTCTTCGTTCTCCTGTAGCGATCTTCATCTTCTTTACCCCGCGTCGAGAAACGCAACGCACCCGCCACCAGAGAATCAATAAACAGCTTGGCGTTGTTCGTCCAGAAGGACATAGTGCCTGCTACCCCGCTAACGGCAAGGGCTGGTTGGGCACCTGGAATCAAGCCAATCAGGCCAGAAATCAGTGCAATCACAGCGGTGATGTCTCTGACATCTCCAAGCAGAATACCCAGAGATTCAAAAAATGCCAAGACTTTCGTCTTGCCACTGAGATTATTGTTTGTGATTTCTTGCCAGTTGGATCTAACTTTATCAAATAGCCCTTCTGACTTGTTGCCTTTGATGATTTGGGGCAGGTTGAACAGATTGAATATCTTTTGCAGTCCACCGGCAATTGTGCTGATGATTGATTTGACAATAAAAGCGCCTGCATTTCCTATAATTCCGAGGATGCCTTTCCCTGCGGTCAAGACTGCTGAACCGATTTTTGAACCGATGTTTTTTATCCCCGATAGGAACCCCGATTTTTCAGACTTGAACTGCACTTTTTGCAGAGACCGACCGGCACCGGTTTGCTGCACTACATGGGTCAGCTCGTGGGCAATTAACTCCTGCCCCCCCTGACTTCCAGGTTTGTATTCTCCCTGGCGGAAGAAAATATCTTTCCCTGTGGTAAAGGCGCGAGCGTTTAAAGCGCGATTCAGACGATCGCCCGAGGCATCACTATGGATCTTGACACCGCTGAAGTCGGCTCCTCCAAAAGCGCGTTCCATCTTCTGGAGCAAGGGTGTGGGGAGAGAGTTTCCCCTCCCTTTGGCTTGGTAAATAGAGGTTTCGAGTTCCGGGGCGAGGGCTTGTCCCTCACCGGCACTCAAGGGCGACACGGCGGGCTTTTTCTGCAGCTGTTGCGCCGGCGCTTCTGGGCGCTCACCGGCGGCTTCAGTGCTCGGAGTGTTTAACTGGCTCGCCACGTCAGCCGCTATCCGATCTGCTTCTCGCTCGTAAGGATCTCCCGCCTCACCCACAGTCAATTTGGCCTGAATAACGGTGCCACTCTCCGCCCCACCAGGAGCAAGTTCGCCAGACAGCCCCTGGAATAAGGGTTTAGCCTGGATGCGCGGCGGGATCTTGGGCGTCATGCCGGCACCCTTGGGGAGTGCCTGAATCTGCCGGCTGAGCGCCCGGTTGCCAATCGCAGCAGAGAGATCCGACTCTGGCTCGCCTGGGGAGCGGGCGCTATTTTTTGCTCCTTCCTGGGAGCTTTGTGCGGTTGTTTTGGTTGGCTTCGCTCTTTGATGTCCCATGAGATTTTCTGCTCACAAGTTATTTTTCGGAATTATAACTTCTGACTCCTGGAATTAGGAATTTTTATTTAATTATTTTTTTTATTCCTAATTCCTGATTCAGAATTATTTAGAATCGGCTGTTTTCAGGCTTGGCTCAATTTTCGCCGGCCTGTCAGGAGCCTCAGGCGGTTGGCCGTTTGACTCGCTGCTGGCTTTTGAGAGTTCTTCTTCCAGAACCTGAATGGCACCGCTGATCCGCAGAAGTGTCTGCCTGATGCTCGCCTCTTGGGCTTCTAAGTCTGCCAGCATTTTTTGACCGGCTTCAAATTCAGCTTTCAGGGATTCGAGGCGCTGTTCGAGCTGTTCTTTCATAGAGCAAGGCTTCTTAGTATTGTAATTCAAAAAAAGGGTTAGGTGGCTCTGACTTTCATGTTAGTGGTGATGAAGGTGCCGGTGCCGGAATACTGGGGGGTGGCGTCGGGTACCGGCGAACCCGGACCAGGAGGGGGTTGCTGTGCCGGCGTCATCACTTGAAATTTAGCAGTAAAAGTGCTGCCTTTGAGCAGCACCGGCTTGCCGCCGGATTTGGCTTTCTTGGCTTTTTGATCTCCGCCCAGAGATTGGATGGATAGGGTTCCCACACCGGGAATGGTGTGCTGCGCCGTCATGTAGGTGCAGCCG
>CAZJNL010000530.1:0-4479 GCA_964546515.1 uncultured Oscillatoria sp. | reverse complement strand
TCGGCGTCAACGCCTTGGACTACTCGGGCTATCCCGACTGCCGGCCAGATTACATGCAAGCCATGCAGGAAGTCTACCGCCTGGGAACAAAACAGGGGCGCGAGGGAGAGCCGGTCGAAATTGTCGCGCCGCTGATTGACCTCAAGAAAACCGAAATCATCCAACTGGGCAACCGGTTGGGCGTTCCCTGGGAGCACACTTGGTCTTGCTACGCCGGCACTCAAGTGGCTTGTGGCGTCTGTGACTCGTGCCGGTTGCGCCTAGCAGCCTTTGAAGAATTGGGCTTAAAAGACCCCCTGCCCTACGCCGCAAGCCCGTAGGACAGGCATCTTGCCTGTCCTTAATGCTTGGAAACGAGGCGCTGGAGGCTCTGCCTCCCTTTCAAGGCAGGCGGGACGCCTGCCCTACGGTTGCTTGTCCCTGTCGGTGATTTGACTCCTGTCCCCCCCTCCCGTCAGCAGACCGCAGCCCCCACCGGCAGCGTGAAGTAAAAAGTGCTGCCCTCACCCAGCACACTCTCAACCCACATCCGTCCGCCGTGCTGCTCGACGATGCTGCGGCAAATCGCCAGTCCTAAACCCGTCCCCCCTTTCTTGCGGGAATCGGAGGCGTCAACCTGTCCAAAGCGCTCGAAAATAGTTTCCAGCTTGTCTGCAGGAATGCCCCGCCCTTGGTCTTTAACTTGAAATAATAGAGTGGGGCGCACGCTTTCGGGCGCGGTGCCTTGGTTGGATTTTTCCCCGCTCTGCATTCCCCGTTCCTCATTCCCCATTTCAACAGTCAGCCAAACTGTAGAACCTGCCGGTGAAAACTTAATAGCATTGCTGAGCAGATTTGTCAGCACCTGGATAATCCGGTCGGAGTCGGCTTCTAATTCGAGGGGGTGGGAAGAAACGTACAAGGCAATTCCCGCACTCTTCGCCATCACCTCCATCAGCTCGGCGGTTTGCTGCATCAGGTCAGCAGCACTCACCAGCTGTTTCGACAGCTTAATCTTACCTGACTCCAAACGTTCCAGGTCGAGGATGTCGTTGACGAGCCGGATTAGGCGTTTGGTACTCCCCGCCGCAATTTCCAGCAGGCGTCTTTTCTTTTCAGGCTGAGGGTCTGCCACACCGCTCAATAGCAGGTCTAAGGCTCCCTGAATGGAAGTCAGGGGGGTGCGGAGTTCGTGGCTGGCAACAGAGATGAATTCGTCTTTCATTCGTTCTAAAGCCTCACGCTCCGTAATATCTTCCCCAATGCTCATGATGCCAATTACATCGCCTTGCAAATTTTGCTGCTGCGTGTTTTTCCAGGCCACATTTCTGGTTTGTCCAGCCTTGGTGAGGAGCTTCTTATGATTGGGGGTGAAAAAAGCATTCCTCAGGAATTCTAGGAAGTTGTTTTCCTCTTTTGGATCTCTGTGTTCCGGCGGCACGAAAGTCTGCAACCAGTCAGAGCCGATAACTTCTTCTTTGGCATAGCCAACAACTTCCAAAAAGAAGGGATTAGCGTATTCGATTTGCCCCTGCCAGTCGATACCCACAACCAATAAGCGCACTTTTTCCAGCAGGTTGCGCCAGCGCTGCTCCGCCTCCCGCACCGCTACTTCAATTTGTTTTTGTTTGGTAATGTCGCGGGCAATGGTGGAGAGCATTTTCACGCTGCCATCTCGTCCTTTGTGAGCGACAATCAGTTGCGAGAGCGGAATTTCTCGTCCGTCGCTGCTTAAAAGAGCGGTTTCGCCCTGCCAGCTACCGTCTCGCATGGCGGCTGGAATTCCCCGGCTGGAGATAATCTCGTAAGCCCATTGCGGGTGGGCGCTGGGGATGTAGCAATTGGAAACGTCCTCGCTTTCACCAAAGCCAAGGATTTTGCGGGCGGCTTTGTTTAAATAGAAGAATTTGCCATCCACGCTGGCGGAGTAAACGAAGTCTGGAGTGGCTTCCAGGATGTCTATCAGTTTGTCTCGTTCTTGTTCGGCTTGTACGCGATGGGTGATGTCCCTGTCGATTTGCAGAACCGCGATTGGCTCGCCGTCAAGGTTCCGCTGCAACGCCCAGCGGCTTTCTACTGTAAGGGTTTGGCTGTTGCGGTCCCTATGTGCGAGTACCCCTTCCCAGTGCTCACAGCGAAGCAATTCTGCTTCGCTATCCTCCTGGGACTTCGGAAATTTTGTCTGCAGCAATGTGCGGACATTTTTTCCCAAGGCTTCTTCTTTTGTCCAGCCATACATCTCTGACGCACCCCGGTTCCAAAAGGTAATTGTGCCGCTCATGTCGCGAACCATGATGGTGTCGTAGGCGAGGTCGAGGAGCTGGGCTTGCTTTTGGAGGGAGGCGTTTTGTTTTTGCAGGACTTCCTTTTCCCAAGCCTTCTCCTGCAGGGCTTTATATTTTTGAACATCTTCCGTTAAATCCGTGACGTCCTGAATGGACAAAAGCGCATAAACTCCCGCTCCATCTAATGCTGGGAAAGGAGTTACTACAGTGTGCTGAATCCGCCATTTGCCGTCCGGACGGCGGGAGGGAATGAGATGGTGGTGGAGTTGGGCGGAAAAGATAACGGGGGGGCCGCCCTTAAAAATATCCCGGAACCGTACAGTGTATTTGGGCTGAGTCAAGTCGGGAAAATATATACCAATCGGGTGGCCTACGATCTCGTTTCTGGAGATTTTTGTCCAGTCTTCAAGGCAGCTATTCCAATACAGAACAGTAAAATTTTCGTCCAGAACGCACTCGCCCAGGGAAATAGAGTCTAAAACTCCCAATTTTTCCAGGATTGTTTGAGTGACGGTCATACGCCAACCCCCAATTCGGCTTTCAGTGCCGCTAGTAAAGCAGTAAACGACTCGATTATATATCTGTATATATTTAGATTTGTATATAGGCGGTTGTTATTTATATTTATAAGGCACGCCCCTATTATTTTCCATATATATATATATATATGTATGCAGAAATAAAAAAAACATTTATTGAGAAGATGGCCTTGGCTAATAAGACAAGATCGCTATCCTCAAATTCATCAGCTGGCAGTATGCTGTCAACAGTTGCTTCTAAGTAGACTGGCAGGCTATATTTAAAGGATTGTTCCAGCTGATTGCTAATCGTGCCAAAGACGCAATTAAGGAGGATATTGCCGACTTCGATAAGCGTGCCAATTTTGAGGGCATCCAAATCGGCCAACTCTGGCCTTTCAGCGAGCATAACTGTTACCAGCTTCGCCGCACTATCGGTTGGAAAAACTACCTGTACGATTCCCGTAAATGGGCCACGAAAATCAAGCTGAACTGCTGAAACTTGAGCGTTACCGATTTCTCTGCTGAGTTTTTGTCTCGCTTCCTGGAGCGACAGTATGCTGAGAGAAGGAACTTGTAAGTCAATATGGGCGTTCAGGCTCTGATTGAGGGTGCTAGCAGCTTCCCCAACCCCTATATTGATCAGTTCCTGCCAAACATCTATTTGGTCTAATGTCAAATTCATAGGGCAATCTCTTTCGCTCCGAGCGCTATCTGAATCCCCTGGCGGAGAAAGTCAGGGTTAAGGACTTTTTTCAGAACCGCTTTTATAACCCCGCTCGCTCCCAGATTTAGGCATTCCTGGCGGTTCGTTTCCTGAATATCCGCCGCCATCACCAGAACGGGGATTTTTAAGCCTTTGTCCCGCAAAATCTGGAGAACGCACAAAGAGTCCATCTATTTGTATAACCTGTAGCCTTTTATAACGATATTTTTCCCCACAGTCTCACTGTTACAGTTGAAGTCTCCTGTCCGCTTGAATGGGCGCTTGACGTTTTTTTGCGCATGGCGCTGAACTTTTCTATATCTATACTACCACAGTTATGCGGAAATTGGTAGAAACTGAATAAAGTGTTTGAAGTACCTGCAATTAAGCTTCTCACCCCCGGCAGCTACCAGTGGTAGGGCGTCTCCCCCCGAATTAACTCTCGTTGGTTTGTTTGCATAAGAGCAGCGCTGATATACTCGCTCCCGCAGCTTCGCTATACTGTTCTCACTCAGTAGCTTCGTGTTGAATTCGGAACCAGACCAATTTCATCTGTCTGAGGCGCTCCCACCCTTGCTGGCAACTGACCGGCTGTCCGCTCGGATCGCTCACCCACTCAGCAGCGCCAGCGTCCGTTTCACAGTCCACTCTCCGCTGGCAAATTGGAAATAATTTGTTAAATTTGCTCCTGCCGCACCCGGTCGAGCTAGGTGTTCAGTGAGCTTGAATTGGAATGCCTTTGGGCCCGGTCAGTATGCAGACATAATTAAGTATATACCTGTTCTATAGCGGTTCCCAAATAAGTGTGCTATAGCGGTTATCAATTGGATAAGTCTCTTGTAGAGACGCGATTTATCGCGTCTCCCATCCCCAAGGTCGTGCGGAAACGAAAAACGTACCGCACTGATATGAGAAACGCTATAAATTATAGCAGTATTCACTTAGGTTAGGACATGGGCATTGGGGCAGTGGGCGATGGGGCATTGGGCAT
>CAZJNL010000529.1:0-4486 GCA_964546515.1 uncultured Oscillatoria sp. | reverse complement strand
ATGTGGCGACATGCGTTGGAAGGAGAATTTTAGACCTGCCGTAACGGTCGATGCGTTTCTCCCTGTGAGTCCGCCGAATAAAGAACCCTGCCGCGAGCCGCTCCAGATCCGCAAAGAAACACACCAGATCCTCAGGGTTGTTGTAATTCTCTGAGAGGTAGAGAATCGCCGGCGGCACCCAGTCAAAATTATCCAGCCAGTTTAACCAATGAAAGATTCTCTTCAGTTCCTCCCAGCCTATATCACTTTGATAGGTCGCATTTTTGATATCAAAAAAAGCATCCGCGAGAGGGCGCAGCGTTTCATCAATGAACAGCTGAGGATTCTCAGAAGGGCGAACATATTGGCGGAATTCCTTGAGGAGGCTTTCCCGCAGCTTTGCCTTGCGCTTAATCATTCGGATATGCTCGAAAACCTCTTGGAACATCTCTCGTCCTAGGTTAGTCTCGATGTCTTCCCACTTGACGCTGTAGGCTTCCTGTTGCTTGATGTCAGAGATTTTTCCGATTATCTCTGCTTTCAAGATGTCGGTGTGGGAGAGATCCAATCCCCGGTCGTTCAGCACAGAAAAGATCCGGTAGGCGGAGTCAAAGTCAGGCGTGGACACCACGACCAGGAAACAGCGCGTAATGATAAACTGGGCTAGGCGCAGTCGCTGAGCGTCGCTAAAGTCTTGCAAGCGCCGCACGAACAGCTGGGCGTTTTCTTTGATGTTTTGCCGGCTGTCTGAAAGCTTGGCATCCTTTAACTCTTCCAGCTTGTTAGTCCCGCCTTCATCCTGAATGTATTCCTGGAAAAACTCAGCATCTCGCTCGCGCAAACTCAGACGGTAGCGGTTAGGAATGCCAGAAATCTTGCTCCCTTTTTGGTAGAGATAAGTCGTCAAGTCGTTGAAGTGTTCCGCCGGCACTGACGCCCGCAAAGCCGCCAGCAATATCGTCAGGGTGGTGAGTCGCTGCTGTCCGTCCACTACTTGCGCGTCTGGCGTATCTCCCTTAATCAGCACGATACTCCCCAGGAAGTAGGGATTCACTTCCTCAATAGGAGCGCTGTCATCTTCCAAAGATGTGATAAAATCTTCCAGCATTTCCCCCGCCTGCTCTACAGTCCAGGCATACGGGCGCTGATACAGGGGAATGGTAAAGGCAAAGTCATCGCTGAAGACTTTCCCTATGGGGTACTCCTTACCCTCAATTTTCACATTGCTCATGCTAACCTCCTCCGTTAGGCGCAGTTGGCGATAGTTTCCCGAAACTCGATTGTCCCTGTCACTAGGATACAGGGTTAACCCCTGGGAAAGCCGCCTAGATATTCTAATCCCTAGCTCACAGTATGCGCGGGATTCCCCCAAAAATCAGTGTTCTTTAGAAGACTGAGTGGGGGCGACCCTTGTTGGCCCAGACCTTGTTGGCCCAGACTTTCTTGGCCCAGTTCCCAGTCTACTCGGTGAACAAGGGGTGTGAGGGCAATTAGCCGGGGACTGCAATCTCGACCACCGCTCACCGCCCCAGCGAATAGGCTCGACAAATGCAACTGGTGCCAGATGTCAGGAACACCCATTGCGGTACAATTGCAATTATGTCATCTCCAAACACTCAAACTATCTCTTCCATCCGATTTCTCCAGCGCCAAGCCGCATCCCTGCTGCTTTACCAAGGCACACTCACCGGCCCCACCGGCAACGCCTTCCTCAACCTGTTGCAATCCCTCCACCACAGCGATGCCGGTGGCACGGATTGCTCGCACGCTTACGGCAACTGGTTCCAATCCCTAGCTGCCAAAAATCTCAGCTGGCAAGATTACCTCATCAATCGAATCCTCCTCGACAGTAACCCCTTCACCCTGCAAGTTCAGCAAGCAGAATTGGCAAGCTTGCCACCAGCACTGATCGCCGCTGCCCAGCATGACTTGCAAGCTTTGCAAAGTCTCTATCAGTGCGCGGGAGAACAGCTGAGCCTGTGGGTGCAAACCGCCTCCCAGTTGCCGGTGGCACCCCCCGTCTGGGATTGCGCACAAAATGGAGCAGCCGCTGAACACTTATTGCCGATAATAACCTATCTGCAAAAAGAAAGCAACTGGGCTGACATTCTAGAAGAGTTAGCAGCCCACTACCGCAAATATGGCACCGGCCTTTTTGCCGAATATCGCGCCCTGCGCTGGCAGTCTGGGCAATTGACCGGCATCCCGCACCCCGACCCCGTGCGCCTAGCTGAATTAGCCTGCTGCGAATTACAGCGCGACACACTCCTGAAAAATACAGAATTTCTCCTATCAGGATTACCCGCACTTCACGTTTTGCTATACGGCAGTCGCGGTTCCGGCAAATCTTCTTTAGTCAAAGCCCTATTAAATGAATTCGGCGAGCGCGGTTTGCGCCTCATCGAAGTTGCCAAATCTGAACTCAGAGATTTGCCGGCAATTGTCGAGCAGTTGCGCAGCCTACCCCAGAAATTTATCATCTTTGTAGATGACCTCTCCTTCGAGGAGGATGACGACGCTTTCAAAGCCCTGAAAGTGGTCTTGGAAGGCAGTCTGACCGCACGACCGGCAAATGTGGCAGTATATGCCACATCGAACCGGCGTCACCTGATTCGGGAGTTCTTTGACGACCGCCCTCGCCCCAGTGCCGGTGAGGAAGTTCACGCCTGGGATACCGTGCAGGAAAAGCTTTCCTTTAGCGATCGTTTCGGCTTAACTTTAACCTTCGAGCCGGCTAATCAAGACACCTATCTAAAAATTGTCCGCCATCTCGCAGAGCGAGCCGGCATTCTTCTCAGCCCGGAAGAATTACAGTTTCGCGCTCTCCAGTGGGCGACGCGCCACAACGGGCGTTCTGGGCGCACGGCTAGGCAATTTGTTGACTTTCTCAGGGCGGATTTTGCTTGGCGGCTTGGGGGGTTTTTTGAACCGCCAAGACGCCAAGAGCGCCAAGAATAATTTCAGAGGGCGCATTTATTAAGCCAGTAGCGTTATGGCGAAGCCGTAACGCAACACACTACTCCTGAACTAAGCGGTCTAATTCGAGTTGCATCTGGCTGCGGACTTGTTCATAGCAAGCATCCACATAGTCGCGGTCGAGGGCGGCGTCGCGCCCGTAGCGCTCGAACACAATTGGGGCGCAAACGCGAGTGCGAATTTTCGCCGGCAGTGGAATATTCGGCAGCGGGCCAAAACTCAGCCCCCAAGGCAGCCCCAAATAAATGGGAAACACCACCGGATCGAGGCCCAATAGCCACGGCATCCCCCATTCATGCAGATTGCGCATTTCTTTGTAGAAGTCTGCCAAAACAATCAGGGTATCGTGAGCGCCGGTGGAAATCATCGGCAGAATTGGCACCTCTTCCCGCAGCGCCAACTTGATAAACCCCTTGCGCCCCGCAAAGTAAATTTGGTTCCGCATACTGTGGGGGCGGAACACATCCTCAGCCCCCCCTGGATAGACAGTCACTGCTGCGCCTCTTCTGAGCGCAGCAGTTGCCATTTTGGGGTGAGCTATTATCGCTCCGAACTGCACCGCCCCTCGCGCCGCTAGAGGGAAAGCCTTCCAAACAGTTGGGTGCATCAGTCCATAGCTCAAGCGCTCTGTGCCAAACCGGCTGAACCAGTCATACATGAACATGAACATATCCGGTGCCGCTAAGCCCCCATTGTGGGAGCCGACAGCCAGAAATTTACCCTCCGCCGGTATGTGATGCCAGCCATCGGTTTTAACCTGAAAGTAGTAGCGGTAAAACCACTCCCACATCGGCATTAAAGATTTTATTACATTCGGATCTCGGTCGTCTAGCGACCACCCATCAAAGCGATGGCGAGAGGTTTTGCTGTCAGTCTTGGGACTGCCGGTGAACTCATTAAAAAAATTAAACACTGGTTCTCAACCGCTCTCAATAACAATCGGGCGCTTTTGACAATATAGCAGCGCAGCAGACAAGTAAGTGCGCGCCACTAAACTGAACTTATTTGCAGTGCGGCGTGCCGCCCTCACTCAATCGTAAGTGCGTGCGGAACTTAATGCCAACACGAACGGACATTTTCATTTTAATTTTCTTTCCCTACTGATTTCAGACAAGTTGAGAGCCATCGGGAGCGCAGTTGCTGCCAGCGAGCGCACCCCGACTCGTTCCATCCCCGGCGGGAGCCCCTACTCCGCAGCGCCTGTCTCTCTCCCGACGCCCCAGCACCGCCGCATCCACCGTCAGGCACAAAGCCGCATAACCAGCCGCCTCAGCCCGCTGTACCAAATCGCAGGTGAGCGCCCGATCTCGGTGAACGTACAGCTGAAACCACTGCGGCGTCTGCTTCCTAACCGCAGCCACCTCCGACAAACTCTTTGTCGCCAGCGATCGCCATCACCGCACCGGCATCCGCCGCAGCCCTCGCCGTTGCCACTTCTCCCTCTGGATGCGCCAAACACTGGAAAGCCATCGGGGCGATCGGAATTGGCATCCGCACCAAAATACTCCGCTATCGCTTTTGGCTGATATTT
>CAZJNL010000528.1:0-4493 GCA_964546515.1 uncultured Oscillatoria sp. | reverse complement strand
CTTCTTGCGGGGTTGTGCCGGCCTTGTCAACTTATCGTGCCTTGATGTAATATTATAAAATAATCCTTAATAATGATTAAATCAATGGCCAGAGACTTGCGGGGATTCATCAAACTGCTGGAAGAACGGGGACGGTTGCGGCGGATTAAAGCCCTGGTTGACCCTGATTTGGAGATTGCCGAGATTTCCAACCGCATGCTGCAAGCGGGTGGCCCAGCGCTGCTGTTTGAAAACGTCAAAGGTTCGGCATATCCCGTGGCGATCAACCTGATGGGCACAGAGGAGCGGGTGTGCTGGGCGATGAATCGGTCAAAACCGGCAGAGTTGGAGGAGTTGGGCAAAAAGCTGGCGATGCTGCAGCAACCCAAACCGCCAAAGAAGATTGGGCAGGCGGTAGAGTTTGGCAAGGTGCTGTTTGACGTGCTCAAGGCCAAACCGGGGCGCGACTTTTTCCCGGCGTGCCAGCAAGTGGTAATTGAAGGGGATGCGCTGGATTTGAACAAAATCCCGATGATTCGCCCGTATCCGGGGGATGCCGGCAAGATTGTCACCTTGGGTTTGGTGATTACCAAGGATTGCGAGACGGGAACGCCAAATGTGGGTGTTTACCGGCTGCAGCTGCAATCGCGCCACACGATGACGGTACACTGGCTGTCAGTGCGGGGGGGTGCGCGGCACTTGCGCAAGGCGGCGGAACGCGGGAAGAAATTGGAGGTTGCGATCGCCCTCGGCGTTGACCCGCTGATTATTATGGCAGCTGCTACGCCGATTCCGGTGGATTTGTCAGAATGGCTGTTTGCTGGGCTTTACGGCGATTCTGGGGTGAGTCTGGCAAAGTGCAAGACGGTGGATTTGGAAGTGCCGGCGGACTCGGAATTTGTGCTGGAGGGCACGATTACGCCGGGGGAAATGATGCCGGACGGGCCTTTTGGCGACCACATGGGCTATTACGGCGGCGTCGAGGATTCGCCGCTAATTCGCTTCCACTGCATGACGCACCGGCAAGATCCGATTTATTTGACGACATTTAGCGGGCGTCCGCCGAAAGAAGAGGCGATGATGGCCATTGCCCTGAATCGCATTTACACGCCGATTTTGCGGCAGCAGGTGTCAGAAATTGTGGATTTCTTTCTGCCAATGGAGGCGCTCAGTTATAAGGCGGCGATTATTTCGATAGATAAGGCGTATCCGGGTCAGGCGCGACGGGCTGCTTTGGCCTTTTGGAGCGCTTTGCCGCAGTTTACTTACACGAAGTTTGTGATTGTTGTGGATAAGGATATCAACATTCGCGACCCGCGTCAAGTGGTGTGGGCAATTTCTTCAAAAGTTGACCCGTCGCGGGATGTGTTTATTCTGCCCAATACGCCGTTTGACAGTTTGGATTTTGCCAGTGAGAAGATTGGGCTGGGTGGGCGCATGGGGATTGATGCGACGACGAAGATTCCGCCGGAAACCGAGCATGAGTGGGGGGCGGCTTTGGAGTCGGATGCGGATGTGGCGGCGATGGTGGAGCGCCGGTGGGCGGAATATGGGTTGGCGGATTTGCAGTTGGGGGAGGTTGACCCCAATTTGTTTGGGTATGACATGCGGTAGATGCGAGCTGTGAGGTGTTAAGTGGACAGTGCAAAAGGTTTCAGCTTTCCTGTGGATTTACGGCATCACGGTTCAGTTGTAAAAACCATTCTTCCCCAGGTTATCTTGTGCGGAGTATTTAGCTTGTTCGTTGATATAATCCACGAGCTAAACTTATTTAACTCCTGGCCACTGATTAATATGATTCCCAATATCCTCTTGGGGCTGTTATTGAGTTTCCGAACCAGTACAGCTTACGAACGGTTTTGGGAGGGCCGTAAATGTTGGGGCACTCTTGTCAATAATGTGCGCAACTTGTCGCGGGACATGTGGGTGGCAATTGAAGAAGTTGAGCCAAAGGATAAAGACGCCAAAGTGGCAGCTCTGCGGCTATTAGTGGCTTTTGCGGTGGCTACTAAAATGCACCTGAGGTATGAGCGGGCGAACAGTGAGTTAAAAGCATTGATGTCGCCAGAACGCTATAAAAAGCTAAAGCGCATGAATAATCTACCCCTAGAGGTTGCCTTTTGGATTGGGGATTATTTGCAGGAACAGTACGAACGGAATTGCCTGAACAGCTATCAGCTTAATGCTATGAAGCAGTTGCTGAATAGTATGGTGGACTGTTTGGGGGGCTGCGAGCGAATTCAGAAAACACCAATGCCTCTGGCGTATGCCCTTCACCTGAAACAGCTGCTGCTGGTTTATTGCCTGTTTTTACCCTTGCAAATCGTGGATCAATTGCACTGGATGACGGTGCCTATGGTGGTTTTGATAAGTTTCACTTTGTTTGGGATTGAGGAGATTGGCAATCAACTTGAAAATCCTTTTGGTACGGCTCCCAATGACTTGCCCTTGGATGCGATTTGCAATACGATGCACCGCAATATTGAAGATTTAATTTCGCTGGCTCCCATTGTGAGGGATTGGAAAAATCCACGACTGGAGCATGTTGCGTCCGACTTGCGTTAGGGATTGAACCGCCGCCCGTAAGGTGCCAAGGCAGAGGGGAGAGGGGCGATTGCGCCCCACTACCTCGTTCGTTCTATTAAGGTTAGCAGGAACAATTGCCGGCTCCCATGACGCCAACAAACACCTGCTGTTCAATCACTCGCTTAATTGGCGCAAATCAGCAGTCCAGGGAAAGCGGACAGCACCTTTTTTTATATCAACTAAATACAACAAGGAAGGGAACCGAATCATTCAACTCCACCAAGACGGCAGTAAAGGAAAACCTTTGTCTCGGTTAGCAGTCAATCTTCCTCGAACCGTCCTTTCTGCTACCAATGCTGCCGAAGCATCTGTGCCTTTGCCACCGGCAGTCTGCGTGGTGCCGGTGCGCATGCAGGAGGCATGGCTGTTATTCGACGAAACCGCCATCCGAAAAGCAGCTGGTAATCCGCTGGGAAGGCAGCCACTAAAGCTACCAGACCTCTCCAAACTTGAAGACCAACCCGATCCAAAAACAATTCTTTACGAACTTCTGCGCGAAGCCAGTGGACTCGGCAGTAAGCGGCGGAATAAATTGAAAGTTGAGGAAATTGTTCACCGAGTAGCCGACCTAATTGATGACTTTTCGCCTCTGCGTGCTTTGCCGGCGTTCATGGCACTAGAACAGGAAATTAAACAGGTGATACAAGAGCGAAGTTGGGGGGGTGAGTGATGCTTTTGGCTTGCCATTAGACAGCCACCGGCTTCCACTTCCCCCCGGTAGGGCTAAAGCCCAACTACAAACTTTTGGGCTAAAGCCCAACTACAAACGGGATGCCTGCAACCCAACCCCCCCCACCGGCATTAGATACCCATCCGAGTGGATTTGTGAAAACGACTGTAACCTTCTGTAGAGACGCGACATGTCGCGTCTCCACACCAGCCTTTCACAAAGGATTTAGACCTGCTCTATCCTACCGCAAGACTCCCCCAGCCTCTCCGAGTTTTGGATAGCGCTTCTGACTCTCCTTAGACACCGGCGCAGCCATCAGCACAAACTTCTCCACCAGCCGGGGTGCAATCCGATTAAACCACACCGCCAAATAACTTTGCAATCCCACCAAAATCTCCGGCGAATCCTTCCGCAAACCGGCAACAAATTCCTCCGCCACTCGCTCAGCAGTCACCGGCACCACCCAGCGAAACCACTGCAAGTCTTTCACCATGTCCGTATCCGTCAGAGAAGGCAGCAAAGCCATCACCCGGATATTGTATTGAGCGAGCTCGCCGCGCAACGCTTGCGTGAAACCCAAAATCGCAAACTTAGTAGCCGAATAAGTCGCCATCGTCGGCGCAGCCACCTTCCCCATCAAACTCGAAACATTCACAATTGTCCCCTCCCGCTGCGCAGCCATCCGCCGAGCAACTAAACGAGTAATCGTGTACATCCCTATCAAATTAATCGCCATTTCTTCCCGCACATGCGGCAATTTCGACTCCAAGAAAGGCGCTTGGTGCGCCACACCGGCACAGTTAACCAGCAGGTGAACCGGCCCATAATCCCGCCAAGCTTGCGCCACCGCAATATTCACCCCCACCGGCTCAGTTAAATCCACCGCCAGCGTCACCGCTTCCGCACCCAGCGCCTCGACTTCCGCCGCCACTTCCGCCAGTCGAGCCGCATCTCGCGCCACCAACAGCAGCCGCTTCATTCCCTGTCGCGCTAATTCCACAGCGATCGCTCGCCCAATCCCACGGGAAGCCCCGGTAATCAGAGCCGTCTTTCCTTCAATCTTCATAAGTAAAACCTCCAGACTTGACGTCTCACCACACTTTTAGACAGTGCCGGTGCAAAAAAGTTCACATCCTAAATCCCGGCACTCAGAGAGACGAAAATCACTCGCGATTTGCAGATAATTGGCACTAAACTCCTTGAAACCAGACATTTTTCAGGAATCTTGCAGGCAAACCTCAGAGCTGATTTATCAAGT
>CAZJNL010000527.1:0-4496 GCA_964546515.1 uncultured Oscillatoria sp. | reverse complement strand
CTATATCTGCGGTTCCAATACAAATGATATCAGCGTCGAGTGAGCCCAGCCTTTCTCCCTCAGCGCTTCACTAGATTAACCGCAAAATCTGGCCCCATTCCCTGGAAGTAAGCCAGATGAATCCAAAGCGCAGCCAGGGGTTCAGCCAGCCGCGCTTTGCTCAAATCACCCGTATCCACCGGCTCAAATCCAATTTCTTGCGCCAGAGACATTACAACTTTTTTCGCCTCCGCATCATCCCCGCAAATAAAGGTATTGGCTTGCTGCGAGCCAAATGTCAAGTTTTCAAAACAGCTCGCGCCGATATTGTTAAATGCTTTTACTACTCGCGCACCGGCAGCCCATTTGGCAATCTCCTCAGCGGCTGAAGTCGTGAGCCCAATTACAAGCTCATTCGGTGTCGCTCCCAGAGGGTTCGTGCAGTCAATGAGAATCTTGCCACTCAGATCGCCTGCTTGTTCAATGGCTGACTGCGTAGCTTGCCAAGGAGTCGCCAGGATGACGACTTCTCCGTGTGAGGCAGCTTCTTGAACACTGCCGGCTTTCGCCTTTCCTTCCGTTGAATCTATCAGCGACTGCACTTTCGAGCTTTGCGGATCTCGCACGCCAAACACAATTTCGTGGCCCTTGCTGGCTAGGATGCGCCCCAGAGCGCCCCCGACGTTTCCCGCACCAATAACGCCAATTTTCATCGGTTTTCTCTCTTATAATAGTGAATACTCTATAGAAAAGTATAGAGCAATTTTTATTGGGGTGAAGTGCGGGAGAGCCGGCTAAATGGATTCCTTTCTGACTGGGTGGGGGAAACTGTGGCTGAATTCTCTCACCTCCAGCCACCAGCCCCCTTGCGTCAAGATTTGTGAAGCAAAAGAGCGCTCCGCAAGCGAGCGATCGCGCTTTCATGGCAGGACAGCCCTTTTGAAGAACTGCCCAGATTCCTGGTAGTGGTAAACAAGTAATGATACCCAACTCCAGACAGCCTTCTTCTTATCCTCCCTCTGCGCCCTCTGTGCCTCTGCGGTTTATAAAATCATTACCTCTGCGGAACTGCCAGATTCCCCTTGCAGCAAGGCATGCAGCCACTATAGCGCCGGCAGTCGCCCCGCCCTTGACACCCAGTCTTTTTTGCCCGTCACGGTTACAGCCCGTAAAGTTTCAAAGATTAATACTCAGCAATTCCTACAAAATGTAACGGCAGATACGTTTTTTTTTCCGGCTCGGATTACAATACAGTCAGTAGAGATTGACTGCTGTCGCAGTCCTATCAGTGGAGGTTGCCCTATGTCACAACTTAGCTGTACTGTTCCTGCGCTCACCAACCTGCAAGACTTAGATCGCGCCGTCGAGCGCTACAAAACCAGCGATCTAAGCGGTGCTGAACTCCTTTCTCTGTGGCAGGCTATCCGCGATGCCTCTCTCAATCAGACCTTTTCACAGCCTAAGGATGATGGGGTTCCTGTCGAAGAAAGCTACTAAATTCCCCCTCTAAGTAGGGTGCCGTTACGAGCGGTAACGCACCCCACTAGGCAAACATTTGCTGAGCGCAATTTTGGATTTTAGATTTGGGATTTTGGATTTAAAACCCGGACATCAACGGGTTGTCGTCGTCCGGAAAAAATACTATCTATCTCAACTTGGTATAGCAATGGACAGTGAGTTTAGGACAAGGTATCTCGCAGCGCTTACGCGCCGCTAACGCTAACGATCTCAAGGGCATTGGTCCAGGCAAGATGCCTGGACTACGGAGTATAGCACAGACAACCCGTAGGGCAGGCGTCGCGCTGACGCAGCCGCTGCGCTAACGCTAACGCTAACGCCTGCCCTCAAGAACATTGGGTATCTAACGTCCTAACCAATTTGGCTAGTGCTATACCTGGTTTTCGGTTTTAAGGAACTCGCAAAAAAATCAATTTTTCTCAACCAATCCTGCTGGGGCAGGGCCAGCCTTTGCCCCCGCCCCAGAACAGGATAATTTATTTTTTACAATTCCCTAACCGAAACCTCTTGCCTCAAGGCAAATCGGTACTCCCCATCAGGAAGAGATCGCACTCGCGGGCGGCACCGCGCCCTTCATTGATAGCCCAAACCACGAGGCTCTGCCCCCGCCGGCAGTCACCCGCCGCAAAAACGCCGGGAAGACTGGTGGCATATTTACCGTGTTCGGCTTTCACATTGCTGCGCGGATCGCGCTCAACACCGATAGCATCGAGCAGCGGCTGTTCGGGTCCGAGGAAACCCATCGCCAGCAGAACCAATTGAGCCGGTATGACTTTTTCAGTGCCAGGAATTTGCTTGGGAATAAACTGACCTTTGTCGTTTTTCTCCCACTGCACCTCGATGGTGTGAACGGCTTTTACATTGCCATTTTCATCGCCCTCAAATTTCGTCGCAGTGGTGAGATAAACGCGCGGATCGGCACCGAATTTTGCCGCAGCTTCCTCTTGGCCGTAGTCCATTTTGTACACCTTGGGCCATTCGGGCCAGGGGTTGTCGGCGGCGCGAGTCAGCGGCGGTTTGGGCAGGATTTCCACTTGCACGACGCTGTTGCATCCGTGACGGATAGAAGTGCCAACGCAGTCAGTGCCGGTGTCGCCACCGCCGATAATAACAACATCTTTGCCTTCGGCGGAGATGAAGTTGTCGTTTTTGCTTCCGTCGAGAACCGATTTCGTGTTCGCGGTGAGGAATTCCATTGCGAAGTGGATGCCTTTCAACTGCCGACCTTCGATGGGAAGATCGCGGGGTTTTGTGGCACCAGTGCACAGCACAACGGCGTCGAATTCTTTGAGCAGCTGTTCAGCAGGCAAGTCTTTGCCAACTTCGGTGTTGCAGACGAATTTCACGCCTTCGTCTTCCAGGAGTTTGATGCGGCGCAGGACAACTTCTTTCTTATCCAGCTTCATGTTGGGAATGCCATACATGAGCAGTCCGCCCGGGCGATCAGCGCGTTCAAATACTGTTACCCAGTGACCGGCTTTGTTGAGCTGGGCGGCGGCGGAAAGGCCGGCGGGCCCGGAACCGATGATGGCGACTTTTTTGCCAGTGCGCTTCGCCGGCGCTTCTGGCGCGATCCAGCCTTCTTCCCAGCCTTTTTCGATAATGGAATACTCGATATTTTTAATCGTCACCGGCGGGTTGTGGATGCCGAGCACGCAGGAACCTTCGCAGGGTGCTGGGCAGACGCGACCGGTGAATTCGGGGAAGTTGTTGGTTTTGTGGAGCCGGTCGAGGGCTTCGTGCCAGAGTCCGCGATATACGAGGTCATTCCATTCGGGGATGAGGTTGTTGATCGGGCAGCCGCTGGCCATACCGCTAATCATGGTGCCGGTGTGGCAAAACGGAGTGCCGCAATCCATACAGCGAGCGCCCTGGGTGCGGAGTTTTTCCTCCGGCATGTGCAGGTGGAATTCGTCCCAGTTGCGGATGCGATCCAGGGGGGCGAGTTCAGAGGGCAACTCGCGGACAAATTCGATAAAGCCGGTTGGTTTTCCCACAGTTGTGTCTCCGTTTTAATTTGCGTTTTTTTTGTTAATTATAGCGAATGCCGGTGGAAATCAGCTACAGATAGAGATCCCAAAGTTTGTAGTTGGGCTAAAGCCCAAAGTTTGTAGTTGGGCTAAAGCCCAAAGGTTTGTAGTTGGGCTAAAGCCGCGCCGAGCCTTGGCTTTTACTTCTTTAGCCAAGCAAATAAATCTCCTACTGTCAGCTGTATATCGCTGGCGAAAGATGGCACAGGTAGCTGCGCTTCAGGCTCATCAAAAACCTCGGCTTGCTGTTTCGGATGATAAACCAAAACAGAACGCTCGTCTGGATCGATAAGCCACCCCATTTGAGTCTCAAATTTTAGACAGTGCAGGATATTTTTCGTAACTTTTGTTTGGCTTTGATCCGGCGACAAAATTTCAATTATCCAATCAGGAGGGATTAGAAATGTGTTGGCCATATCGCCGTTCTCATCGCTGGGAATTCTGTCCCAGAGGAATACTGACACGTCAGGCACAATTGACCGTCCGCCAAAGGTACAGCGCAGTTCTGGAAACGCACAAGCGATTTTCTTAGAGTTTAAAATTATAGCATTAATCGCTGTGACGATTTGACCTTGAATTCTACTGTGTTTCCCCTGTGGCATTGGCTTCTGGATAATTAGGCCATCAATATACTCACTAGCCGGTTTCGTTTCTGGCAGTTGCAGAAACTCCTCCAGGGTGAGAGTTTTGGGTGAGGTTTGTACCATAATTATTCTCCTTCAGCTGTCCGCGAGAACTCTTCTGGGGTGAGTCCCCTCACGCCCCGAAAGGGATTCAGCTTCCCTGTCTTAAACAGCAGCGTTTCCACAGTCGCCACTTTTGCTTATCTCTGATTATTATACCACACGATCTGAAATAATAGTGTCAGAATTGCAGCGGATCTGAAGCCGGCTGTTGGGTGTCCGTTTGTAGTTGGGCTTTAGCCCCACCGTTTGTAGTAGGGCTTTAGCCCCACCGTTTGTAGTAGGG
>CAZJNL010000526.1:0-4521 GCA_964546515.1 uncultured Oscillatoria sp. | reverse complement strand
GTGCTTGCCAACCACCTGGTTGAGCTGCTCGACGAGCGCCACCGGCGGCAGGACTTGGCCATTGAGGCTGGCCGGGGTGCCGCGCTCAAAGCCAATTTCCACATATTCAGGCTCGTCAGGAGTGTCGGCGATTGCCTTAGTCATGGCATAAATTTCTTCCGGCGGTTCCGTCGCCGGATCTTCCAGCGGGCCTGCCTCAATGCTGCGCCCGAACAGGTTGCGGTCTATACTGTAGGGAGAGGATTTCTTCACCGGCGCGGGAATGCCAAAATTCTCCCCGTAGGCGATGGTTTCCTCGCGGCTCATCCCCCACTCCCGTGCCGGTGCCAGGACTTTCAAATTGGGGTTGAGCGCCGCAATCGAAACGTCGAAGCGCACTTGGTCATTGCCCTTGCCGGTGCAGCCGTGAGCCACCGCATCAGCGCCGTATTTCTCAGCCGCTTCTACTAAAAGCTTGGCAATCAGCGGGCGGGCGAGGGAAGTCGAGAGCGGATAGCGATTTTCGTAGAGGGCGTTCGCCTGAATCGCTGGAAATCCGTAATCTTTGACAAAGCTTTCCTTGGCGTCCACCACCAGGGATTCAACAGCACCCGATTTGAGGGCTTTTTCCTGTACCGGCTTGAGTTCTTCTCCTTGCCCCAGATCCGCAGCCAGGGCAATCACTTCCTCAACACCCCATTCGTGCTTCAGGTAGGGAATGCAGACCGAGGTATCGACTCCGCCGGAATATGCCAGAACAACTTTTTTAGCGCGACCCATTGATATGTAGATTTCCTAAAACAACCAAGTTTGTATTATTAACCCCTTTCCCCCAAGTTTTCTCAAAAATTACCGATATTCTTAACGATTTGCTCCCCGGAAGGTCAGCCGCGAGCCGAGGTCAGAGCCTCAGGAGTCACGAAGCCTGCAAGAAACCGGCCACCTTTGGCCAAATCGTCCTCGTTCCCGGCGTCCCTAAGCTGAAAACGCGATAAAAAATTTAACAGGCGCGCAAATCATCTTATTACTGATAGTTCAGTAGCAGTAGGGTGCGTGACGCTTTGCGCACGCAACCTACTTCTACGGAGTGCTCTATCGGCGCGTCACGCACCCGACTTTCTTTTGAGAGAAGTGCGCCAGTTGCTAGCGGGAGAATAACTGTCCCGACCGGCTAGTGGAAAGGATTGTGAATCAGGCGCGAGGGGGGAGTGTTAAGATTTCCTGTCAATCTGGGGAGTGTGAAAGCAGTTTTAGGAGGGTTGTGAAGAGAGTCAGTGCCTGCCGCTCGAGGGGCGGTACTTCTAGCGGTGGGCTGGGATTCTTGGAGTTTTTCCAGCCGAGGTGGGTTCAGGGTGCCGCGCTCACAGTTGCAGGGGATTGAGAGCGCGTTTTATAATTTCAGCCATTGAGAAGCTATTTTTCCACCGGCCAGGGAGATTAACAAAATTTATAAAAACAGGGGACAAGTGGGGGATTTAGGTAATAGGGCGAACGCCTGGAATTGCAGAAGCGCCCGGTTTGAAAGCGCTTTTACCGCCAGGGTGCCGGTGCGGCAGGTGGGTGAGACTTGGAACCAAAGGCGGGCGCTCGTTACTCAAACTTTCTGACAGCAGTAAACACAGCTATTGAGGGACGATGGGCAAGAAGAAATTTGAGAAGAGATGGCTGGTGTACCTGCTATGCCTGGGACTGGCGCTGCTGGCGGTGCTGTGGCAAGTGAGCGTTCGCAACCCCAACGCGCTCTCAGGGTTTGGGAGGCCGGAGGAAGTCCGTTCTCAAGCCGCGCCGGCAAAAGCGGAGGTGCGGGGCGTGTGGCTGACCAATGTTTCCAGTGGAGTGCTGTTTGCCCCGTGGGGGGTGAACCGAGCCATGCGGCAGCTGTCGCAACTAAACTTTAACACGGTATATCCGGTCGTGTGGAACCGGGGGCACACCTTTTACCCGAGCCAGGTGGCGAAACAGGTTACGGGGCGAGATCGAGAGCCACTGCTGGCGCTGATGCGGCTGGGGCAGGATTCGCTGGCGGAGATAGTCAAACAGGGATACCGGTACCAGATCGACGTCATCCCGTGGTTTGAGTATGGCTTCATGGCCCCGGCTACTTCAGAACTGGTTCGCCGGCACCCGGAGTGGCTGACTTTTCGCCGCAACAAGAGCCAGATTCTCAAGGAGATTGCGGACGAACAGAACGGCATCGATTCTGGCGATTCAAACGGCAAGCCCAGCTGGCAAAAAGTGGGGCAGTTCATGCTCAAAGGGGTTGCCAGCAACCTAGTCTGGCTCAACCCTCTCCACCCGGAAGTGCAGAAATTCATGCTCGACCTGATAGTGGAAGTTGTCAGTAAATATGGGGTAGCCGGCATTCAGATCGACGATCACTTTGCCATGCCGGTGGAATTCGGTTACGATCCCTTCACAGTCCGGCTTTACCAGCAAGATCACTCTGGCAAAAGCCCTCCGGACAATCCCAGAGACGCCGAGTGGATGCGCTGGCGAGCCGACAAGATTACGGATTTCATGCAAAAGGTCTACCAGGCTGTCAAAACAGTCAGCCCCAACTGCGTTATATCCCTGTCTCCCAACGCGCAAGATTTTTCCTACAGAGCCTATCTGCAAGACTGGCAGACTTGGGTGCAGCGCGGTTTGGTAGAGGAATTGGTGGTGCAGGTGTATAGAGGTGACATGACAACTTTTCTGGCTGAATTGCAAAAACCGGCTCTGGAGAAGGCTCGCAGCAAGATTCCAGTGGGCGTGGGGATATCAACCGGAACCTGGGAGAGTCCTGTTACTATCGAGCTGATCGAGAAGCAAGTGCGTGCCGCTCGCGAGCGCGGCTTTAACGGCGTCTCCTTCTTTTACTGGGAGAGCTTGTGGGGCTATATTACTCCAGAGTCGCCACCGGAGCGCCGAGCGGCATTCCAGGAAATTTTTTCTGACCCTGCCACACGACCGAAGCTTTTGCAAAAGTCAACGACTGCGGGATAGAATCTACTGGATTGCGCGACTTTTACCCAGAACTTCTTTAACGCCAATGTCAGCAACGTTCTATTACTATGCCCCTGTCAAACTCGCCAGCAAGGAACGGGGTTTCTGGTTGCAGTGGGTGTTTCTCACGCTGGTGGGTTTTTTGGTGAGTCTACTTTTTATTGAAATCGGTGTCAGACCTTATGTAGGGGTGGTGCAAGGGTTGACCGGCGGTGCGGCGATTGGCTTGGCACAGTGGGTTGTCCTCAAACAGATCCTCCCCCAAGCTAGCCGGTGGATATTAGCGTGTGCCCTCAGCTGGGGCTTAGTTGGGGCCAGCAGCCTGGGTGCCCTCGGCTGGATGGCACCAACAACCGAGGACATCGCATTCAGGTTGATACATGGGGTTTTCGACGGGGCAGTGGTGGGGGCTTTGACTGGACTGGGGCAGTGGTTGACAATCCAAAAGCAGGTAGCCAGAGATAGGACTTGGATCTTTGCCAGTGCCGCCAGCTGGGCATTGGGGCTGCCCCTGGGCTGGGCTGTAGGCTGGGTTTTTCGCCTGTCCACGCGCCTGTTCCTCGGCGAGTTAGTGGGTTTGGCGGTGACGTGGGTTGCTGTCTCTGCTATAACAGGAGTTGCCCTGATTCGGTTGCTGCGGCGTGCCGCCACTAAAAAGCTGCCTCAATAGAAGAAAAGCACTCTCGCTGGAAGGTGCGGGGCTGTAAAACTCTTTCACCCGTTCCGAGAAAGAGGGTGAGAGGCGGAGGTTTCAGGCGGAAAACTTGTGCGCCGGCTGCACCAGTCTTGCCCTTCCCTCGCTATTGCTGGGGGTGGGCCTGGTTTATTTATCCTAAATCCGGCATAATCCTCTCACAATATCTCCCTGTGAGAGATGAATGCCGAAGTGTGTGGTATAATAGCGCCAATGGATTCCAGAATTCAATGCTCCCCACTCCCAAAAACCGCTTGAGAGGCTTAACCGCCTCTGAGTGTCAAAGGCTTAGAGAAATGTGTCGCCTCTCCCAAAACCTATCCAATCTTGTATGTTATAATTCTCGGCAGAATTACACCCACCATGGGCGATTCATCCCCGGCGAGGACAACTCCCACGATGGCAAGAATAACGAAAAATCTGACGCGCCGCAACGCTCCAAATACAAGGCTCATTTATTGGAAATGGGGAACTCCCGGACTTCGGGCGATAAGCGAAACTTATAAATTGACTCAAAGGCATGCGGTCGCAGGTGTTTTGCATCCCCTAGCACCTGTGCCCTGCGCCCAAAAAAGGGGGTTTTCCACCACAAGTACGGGAGAGCGGAAATCGGGAATGTCGGTGAGCGCTCGGTTCACCCAAAGCAGTCAGGCACAAACCTGGCGTTAACAATCGATTTAAGGCAGGATAATTGGGGGATTTGCGCTGGTAGTAAGGGGGCATATTTGAGCGGTAATGACAAACTTTTAAAAGCTCTCAAAGAGTGGAACACCTCACAGAAGGGGAGAGGGCTGTCAGTCAAGGTAAAGCCGAAAATTAAAGGAATTGCTGAGCCTTTGAAACGGCTGGTTATAAACTGTAAC
>CAZJNL010000525.1:0-4523 GCA_964546515.1 uncultured Oscillatoria sp. | reverse complement strand
ATTGGGGATTGGGGATTGGGGATTGGGGATTGGGGATTGGGGATTGGGGATTGGGGATTGGGCATTGGGCATTGGGCATTGGGCACGCTCCCCCTGCGGAGCCGCAACGCTTACGCACTGGGGATGGGGGATTGGGAATGTTCTTCATTCCCATGCCCCGTACCCCATGCGCAGTTGCCCCACGCCGCCAGCCCCACGCCGCAAGCCCCATGCCCCATACGCAGTTGCGACCTGCCCTAACCCCCCTGACCCCCCTGACCCACTAGGGAAGGGTGGGGAACTCAAGCCCCTCTCCTTTTAGGAGAAGGGTTGGGGGAGAGGTATCCCTTGAAGTATTGGGTCAGGATGCCCCGGTAATCTTTATATTATTTTAGCATTTCTCCGCCATTTATAACAGTATAATTGCCAAATATGCAAAATGTTTTACCGGCAAACAGTTCCGGCAAAAGCGTGCGCCGCCGGTCAAATACTTGCGCCCGCTTAAATTCAAGAATAAGATGCTCCTGCGGAGCCGCTGCGCTACGGTTTTTTTAGATGGCCGGGGTCTATAATCAATATAGTAGGGAGATGGAGAAGAACGGAGCTGAGGCCAAGCCACCCATAAGAAATGGCCGCTATGACAGACAAGATACCCTTTTTTGCCAGGTATAAAACAACATCTAGGTTGTTTCAGTGCGGCGTCAGAAGCCGTCAGACGCGGACAAAAACAACTTAGCAATTGTTTAAGCAAACCGGCGAATACAGTATTCACAGAAGGGAATACTGAGAGAAGTGACAGCCTTGTAACAGGCGCAGAACGGACAGGTAATTAGGCACCAATGCGTGCGAAACCTTGGTATAATCTCCAGGGGTTTGAGGAAAATGAATACAAAAACCTTTGCCACACTAGACGGCAACGAAGCGGTCGCCCGCGTTGCCTACAAACTAAACGAAGTCATTGCCATTTATCCCATCACCCCCTCATCGCCAATGGGTGAGTGGGCGGATGCTTGGGCGTCAGAAGGAAAACCCAACCTCTGGGGCACCATTCCCTCCGTGGTGGAAATGCAAAGCGAAGGCGGCGCAGCCGGCACCGTACACGGGGCGCTGCAAACGGGTTCCCTAACCACCACCTTCACCGCCTCCCAGGGATTGCTATTAATGATCCCCAACCTCTACAAAATAGCCGGCGAGCTGACACCCTGCGCGATCCACGTCGCCGCTCGCTCCCTAGCCGCCCAGGGTCTCTCCATTTTCGGCGATCACCAAGACGTGATGGCAATCCGCCAAACCGGCGTCGCCCTGCTGTGCTCCGCCTCAGTGCAAGAAGCCCAGGACTTCGCCCTGATTGCCCAAGCTGCCACCCTAAAATCCCGAGTCCCCTTCATCCACTTCTTTGACGGCTTCCGCACCTCCCACGAAGTCCAGAAAGTAGAACTCCTCTCCGACTCCGACCTGCAAGCCCTGATCGACGACGACCTAATCGCCGCCCACCGCTCCCGCGCCCTCACCCCCGACCGGCCCGTACTGCGCGGCACCGCCCAAAACCCCGACGTCTACTTCCAAGCGCGGGAAACAGTCAACCCCTTCTACAGCGCCTGTCCCGACATCGTGCAGAAAGCGATGGATCTCTTCGCCTCCAGGACAGGACGCCAGTACCGGCTCTACGAATACCACGGCGCTCCCGACGCCGAGCGGGTAATTGTGCTCATGGGTTCCGGCTGCGAGGCGGCCCACGAAACTGTAGACGCGATAAATGCAGACGCGATAAATCGCGTCTCTACAAGAGAGAAAGTCGGCGTCCTGAAAGTGCGCCTGTACCGGCCCCTTGACATCAAGCGCTTCGTCCAAGCCCTGCCGGCAACCACCAAAAAGATAGCAGTCCTCGACCGCACCAAAGAACCCGGTGCCGGTGGCGAACCCCTCTATCTCGATGTCGTCACAGCACTTCACGAAGAGTGGCCAGGGGCGATGCCCAAAGTCGTCGGCGGGCGCTACGGCTTGTCCTCCAAGGAATTCACACCGGCAATGGTTAAAGGGGTTTTTGATAATTTGGCCGGGATTGGGGGATTAGGGGATGGCTTGCCCAAGAATCACTTCACCGTAGGGATTAACGACGACGTAAGCCACACCAGTCTCGACTTTGACCCCAGTTTCAGCACGGAACCGGACAGCGTGGTGCGGGCCATGTTCTACGGCTTGGGTTCCGACGGCACAGTCGGCGCAAACAAGAACTCCATCAAAATTATTGGCGAAGAAACCGACAACTACGCCCAAGGCTACTTCGTCTACGACTCCAAAAAATCCGGTTCCGTCACCGTCTCCCACCTGCGCTTCGGTCCCCAGCCCATACGCTCCACCTACTTAATCGGTGAAGCCAACTTCCTCGCCTGTCACCAGTGGGGGTTCCTGGAACAGTTCGACATGCTCGCCCCAGCTGTTAAAGGCAGCACCTTCCTGCTCAACAGCCCCTATGGGCCAGAGGAAGTGTGGGGCAAGCTGCCCGTGCCGGTGCAGCAAGCCCTGCTTGACAAGCAACTGAAATTCTACACTATCAACGCCACCCGGGTAGCGCGGGAAAGCGGCATGGGCGGGTACATCAACACCGTCATGCAGGTTTGCTTCTTCGCCCTTTCAGGCGTGCTGCCGCGAGACGAAGCGATTGCCCAAATCAAGAAAACCATCCAAAAAACCTACGGCAAGAAAGGCGTTGAGATTGTTCGCATGAACCTGAACGCCGTCGATGCGGCGCTGGCGAACCTGCACGAAGTGCCCCTGGGCGAGGTTGGCAGTGAAATTAATCTGCGCCCCGCAGTTCCCGACACCGCCCCCGCTTTCGTGCGGGAAGTTCTGGGCGCGATGATTGCCAAGTGCGGGGATGCGCTGCCGGTGAGCGCAATGCCTGCTGACGGCACCTACCCCACCGGCACCACCAAGTGGGAAAAGCGCAATATCGCCCAAGATATCCCCGTGTGGGACCCGGACGTGTGCGTGCAGTGCGGCAAGTGCGTCATGGTTTGCCCGCACGCCGTGATTCGCGGCAAGTCTTACGACGGCAAGTATTTGGAAGGCGCACCGGCTAGCTTTAAGTTTGCCAACACCAAAGACCACGATTTTGCCGGTGAGAAATTCACCATTCAGGTTGCGCCAGAAGACTGCACCGGCTGCGGCGTGTGCGTGGACGTTTGTCCCGCCAAGAACAAGTCCATGCCGTCGCGCAAGGCCATTAATATGGAAGCCCAGCTGCCTTTGCGCGAGCAAGAGCGGCAGAACTGGGATTTCTTCCTCAGCTTGCCAAATCCCGACCGGCTGCGGCTTTCCACCGACCGCATCCGCCAGCAGCAGTGGCAAGAACCCCTGTTTGAATTCTCTGGCGCTTGTGCCGGTTGCGGGGAAACCCCCTATGTCAAACTGGTGAGCCAGCTGTTCGGCGACCGCACGGTCGTGGCCAACGCCACCGGCTGCTCCTCTATCTACGGCGGCAATTTGCCCACAACGCCCTGGGCGCACAACGCCGAGGGGCGCGGACCGGCGTGGTCAAACTCCCTGTTTGAGGACAATGCTGAGTTCGGGCTGGGCTTCCGGGTGTCCATTGACAAGCAAGCCCAGTTTGCCGCTGAGTTGGCGCACAAGCTGGGTGGCGAGATTGGGGATAGCCTCGTCAGCGCCATTCTCAGCGCCGAGCAAAAATCGGAAGCCGATATTTGGGAGCAGCGGGAGCGGGTGGAACAGCTCAAGCAAAAGCTGCTTTCTCTGGATTCGCCCGATGCCAAGCGCCTGCTGAGTGTGGCGGACTATTTGGTTAAGAAGAGTGTCTGGATTATTGGCGGCGATGGCTGGGCTTACGACATCGGATATGGCGGCTTGGATCACGTGATCGCTTCCGGGCGCAATGTGAATATCTTGGTGCTGGATACCGAGGTGTACTCGAACACCGGCGGGCAAATGTCGAAAGCCACGCCGCGCGGCGCTGTGGCTAAATTCGCTGCCGGTGGCAAACCCGCAGCTAAGAAAGACTTGGGTCTGATTGCGATGACCTATGGCAATGTTTATGTGGCCAGCGTGGCGATGGGGGCGCGGGACGAGCACACGCTCAAGGCGTTCTTGGAAGCGGAAGCCTATGATGGGCCATCTCTGATTATCGCCTACAGCACCTGCATCGCCCACGGCATCAACATGACGACTTCCATGCAGCAGCAAAAGGCTGTGGTTGAGTCGGGGCGCTGGTTGCTGTACCGGTACAATCCAGATTTGAAGATCGAGGGCAAGAATCCGCTGCAGCTGGACAGCCGGTCGCCCAAGAAGCCGGTGGCGGAGTCATTCGCGGCGGAAAACCGCTTCAAGATGTTGACTAAGACTAAACCGGAGGAGGCTAAGCGGCTGCAAAAAGAAGCCCAGCAAGATGTAGATCAGCGCTGGAAGCTGTACGAGTACATGGCGGCGCGTTCGGTACAGACAAGCAACGGTCACCAAACGACGGGTGCCGGTGGGGATGTCAAGGAAACGACTAAAGCCTAATCTTTGAACTGATAGCAGATTGCAAC
>CAZJNL010000524.1:0-4530 GCA_964546515.1 uncultured Oscillatoria sp. | reverse complement strand
GACAGCAGTCATCGCTGGGTAATCTGTTACCTTGACGCCGGCGTCAATCCGGTGTGGAATAATGTTAGCGTTGGGATACAGGAAAGAAACCTCAGCGGTGCTGGGAGAATCGAATTGCGCCGGCATCTCCGCCAGGTAGCGAGCTTCCACAGGCGTGGTCATAGCGATTTGGTTGCTGCTAATGTGCTCAAACAGCGGGTCAAAAGCAACCCGGGTTGCTTGCCGCACGTCACCCGTGTGGGTGTAAGTGACAGCGCGATACTCAGGATAGTGCTTAACTTCAATGACGCCAATCTCAGTTGGCGGTGGGAATCCAATCGGCAAAGCTGCGGGCATATTTAAACTGAAAAGTAGAAAGTCAATCAGTCAAAATCAAGAAATTGGCAGGCGGGCCTTGATAATTGTGCCTGATTTTGCCGAAAGTGCCGGCAGGAACAAACACAAAAGGCAGAAATTCGATTATCTTGATATAATATCGCAAAAAAAAGGTGAAAACCAGATGAGAAAACTCAACTGGCCTTATGGCAGGATATTCGGGAGCGACCGGTTGCCCAGATGGCCCGTGAGGGCGGTGCTAGCCGGCAGCCTCGCTGCTGCCGGGGTCTTCTGTGCCGGGGTGCCGGTGCGAGCTGCAGAGAGAGTGATGGTGCGGATCGGCTCCTTTGAGCAGTCCTTTGCGGTTGAGGACTTGGAGCGCTTTGCCGAGACCGGCGAAATCTCTGCCGATCTCAAACCCTTCGCCTTGGTGCTCAACGCCGACGTGCGGCGAGTCCTCAAAGACCGCCTGGAACTCGACCCCGAACGGGCAAACAAGCTGATGGATGACCTGCTGCAGTCCCCAAATGGCAAACGGCTAGTCAAAGCAGTGGATCTGGCATTTCCAGGTACGAACATCGAGCTAGTGCGGGCGGCTCTGATGCTAGCAGCGCAGCAAGCCAACGGTGTGGGCGTGATCGCTGTCGTGCGGGCATTGCCAGTCAAGACGCTTAACGTGGATCTGAGCGCCCTGATCGCGGCTGTCTCCACAATCAAGTTCCCCCCGCTGGGCACCAAAGTCCAGGAGTCTTCCTCAATGGTAGAGGAGTCGCCTGTCTCTGATGCTTTTCACCCAGCAGTCGGCAACCGATTGGTGCAGCCGTAAAGCCTCACCCCTGCATTGGCTGCTGCTGTGGCTTTAGTCTCAAGTGTGAAGCCGGAAATATGAAGAAAAATTTCACAGCGGAGACTTCACGCTTGAGACTTCTTCCTTGCCGCTGCACTAGACTAGAGCTGCACCCCCAAGTATCCCCGCAGTTCAGCAGGAGAGCGTTAATCATGGAATCCATTCTGGCAATTCTCGTCCCCCTTGCAGTGATAATTGGTTGCGCAGTGCGCTCCGTGAAAATTATCAGTGAAGGGAACGAAGCCCTCGTAGAGCGATTAGGCAAATACCACAGCACACTGGAACCCGGTCTGCGCTTGATCAATCCCTTTATCGACACGGTTGTTCTAGAAGATACCATCGCCGAAAGGCTTTTGGAAATACAGCCGCAGCAAACCATCACAAAAGATAAGGTGGCCCTAACAGTAGATGCGATAGTATATTGGCGTGTTCTGGATCTGGAAAAAGCCTATTACAAGGTTGAAGACATTGAAGATTCTCTGGGAAATCTGGTGCTCACCACCCTTCGATCTGAAATTGGCATGATGGAATTAGAGGAGACTTTTTCCTCTAGGAAAAAGATTAATAAAGCTCTTTTGAAAGAGTTAGATGAGGAAACCGAACGTTGGGGTGTGAAGGTTACCCGCGTCGAGGTGCAAGAAATTAAGCCGGCAGCCTCCGTGCTAGAGGCGATGGAGTTGGAGAGGGCAGCTCTCAGCAAGAAAAAAGCAGCCATTTACGAGGCTCAGGGCACTGTGGAGGCCATGCAGCTGCTCTCTGAGGCTCTGCAGTCCCATCCCAACAGTCGGGAAGTCTTGCAGTTTCTTGTGGCTCAAAGGTATGTGGACGCCAGTCAGAAACTGGGTGAAAGCAACAATGCCAAAATTGTCTTTCTCGGATCGGAACCGCTGACACAAAGCGTTGCTGAGCTGATCAGTGACTCTGGGAACAGTTCCCCAAATGCCGGTGGCCAAAATCGCAGTTTTCCAGCCGACAGTCCGAGGAATAGTTCTGGCTGACTGCTAGGAGAGCCTGTGCTGCAATCCCAAAAACTCCACGGAGAAACCGGGTTTTTCTGCCCGTAAAAACGGATTTTTCCGAGGGATTGCCAAAAGAAACCCGGTTTCTGGGATTGCTTAACCGGCGCAAAAAGCCGCTACTTTCTGAAGATGGCATCGGCGACACGACAAACATCTCGCATTTCCCCAACATCGTGAACCCGCAGGATATCAGCCCCACCGGCAATCGCCGCGCTGCTGGCGGCTGCTGTTCCCCAGACTCGCGCTTTGGGGTCGGGCTGGTTCAGGATGTGGCCAATAAAGCTTTTGCGGGATGGCCCGACTAAGATGGGACAACCCAGGGCGCGGAACGCCGGCAGGTTTCGCAGGATTTCCAGATTTCCGCTGTGCGTTTTGGCGAAGCCAATCCCCGGATCTATAATAATTCGCTCTCGATCAATCCCTGCTGCCACTGCCGCATCAATCCGACTGGCTAGAAATCCGCATATTTCCCCAATCAAATCCTGATAGTCTGTCAGCGTTTGCATCGTCTGGGGCGTTCCCCGGATGTGCATCAGCACCACCGGCACCCCCAGTTGCGCCACCACCGGCAGCATTTCTGGGTCAAAAGTGGCACCGGAGATGTCGTTGATCATATCCGCGCCCGCCTCAACCGCTGCCCGAGCCACAAGAGCCCGCGTGGTGTCCACAGAAACCGGCACCGGCAGCGACTGGCGCAGCGCCCGCACCACCGGCACCACCCGGTCAATCTCTTCCCCCACCGGCACAACAGCCGCACCGGGGCGAGTCGATTGCCCGCCCACGTCGATGATATCCGCACCGGCATCCGCCAGCTGTTGAGCTTGCGCCACAGCCGCCGCTCGGGTGCAGAACTCTCCCCCATCACTAAAGCTGTCAGGGGTTACGTTGAGAACGCCCATCAGATAGGTGCGCTCGCCCCAGTGGAAGGAGCGCCCCCGGACTGTCATTTCTCCCTGGTTCTTGGCCATTTCTGCTTTCGTCCGCAACCAGTGCCCAGCGCCCAGCTATTTGTAATTGACAATGCGAGCAAAACTGGCCGGTTCGAGACTCGCTCCCCCGACGAGTGCGCCGTCGATTTCTGGCTGAGCCATGATTTCGTCGATATTGTCCGGCTTGACAGATCCGCCGTACTGGATTGGCACGTCAGGATTGCTTAACTTGCTGCGAATCAGCCCGATTACCCGGTTGGCTTCTTTGGCGTCGCAGGTGTCGCCGGTGCCGATCGCCCAGATGGGTTCGTAGGCGATTACCAGGTTAGATTGGTCTATATCCACCAAGTCTTTTTCCAGCTGGCTGAAGATATGGGCTTCTGTAACGCCTGCGCTGCGCTGTTCCTTGGTTTCGCCCACGCACAGAATTGGCACAAGTCCGTGACGCTGGGCTGCTTTCAGACGCCGGTTCACGGTTTCATCCGTTTCCCCAAAGAACTGCCGGCGCTCGCTGTGACCGATAATGGCGTAACGCACACCGAGTTCTGCCAGCATGGGGCCAGAAATTTCACCTGTATAGGCACCGGCGTCTTCCCAGTGGACATTCTGCGCCCCCAGCTGCAAGCGGCTGCCGTGCATATTCGCACAGAGGGTTCCTAAAGCTGTGAAGGGAGCGCAGATGACGATTTCTCTCTCTTCTGGGGTTTCATCCAGTTTCGGGAGAAAACCCTGCAAAAACTCCTGGGCTTCTGCCTGGGTTTTGTACATTTTCCAGTTGCCGGCAACAACGATTTTCCGCACAGGTGACTCAGTTAAACAACGCTACAATTTGCACCATCCAGTCTAAGGCTTTTTCGGCGGCAATTTCCCCCCCTCTTCTCTATGAACGCTTTTCCGTTTAATTAGTCTGATTTTAGGGCCCTCCGGGCGGGCGCAATTGGCCCCCCTGCAACCTCTCCCCCGCCACTGTGGGGGCGCTCCCCACCATTTCTGGAGCGAGCCGGAGAGAGGAGCGGGAATATTACGTCTGATTGATTTATTTTAATAATAAACCGCCAAGATGCCAAGAACGCCAAGAAGCAAGAGTAAAGAGTCAGAGGGATAGAAAAAGTAATAGGGGCAATTGACCGGAGATGATATAAGAGGCCTGTGGCGGGAGGTTTTGTGGGCTGTCCGCCCAGTTGTACGAACGCCGATGTCGCGTCTCTACCTGACACCAATGTTTATCAACCCGCCCCTACAACTCTGCAGAGAGCTGCTCTAATTAAGTAGATATACTCAACTCACTCGTCACTGCTGTTCATTCCCTAAAAAATTTTGGAAAATGTAGCAGCTAGGCTGAGAGTGGGGTATTCTCAAAAGCATTGGTCATGTCTGAACTATCTCCCTTTTGCTAGTTATGGCAACGCCGACAATTCTG
>CAZJNL010000523.1:0-4531 GCA_964546515.1 uncultured Oscillatoria sp. | reverse complement strand
CCAAATTTACCCTAACCGGCACCCAATCCCACCCCAAACTCCCCACTCCTAACCCCTCGCCGAAAGCGACTCCCCCCCAAAAACCTCATCCCCAACCCCAACCCCCACCCCCAAATCCCCGAACTCCGCCTTAAATTTCCAGTTATCCGAAAGCATTGCTTTTGCAAAACACGGGTTCAGACGGGTTTTGTATATATGCCTTCTACCGGAAGTAGCCAAATTTACCCTAACCGGCACCCAATCCCACCCCAAACTCCCCACTCCTAACCCAGGCTGGTTGGTGGGGCCACGCAGCAATCATGCATTTAATTTGCATTAATAGCCAACAGCTAATTCCCGTAACGTGCTTTTTAACGCTACTTTTGCTATGATCATTTTAAATATACAAGCAAATTAAAAGCATAACTACTTAGCGTTTTAATTGGAATCAACGGCTGAGAGGAGATCGACAGAGGAAGTAATTGGCAACTCATTGCCAATTGCCAATTACCTCTTAGAAATTAAGGCGCTGGCAATTTGAGAATCTGGCCGGTGACTGCCATACTTTCTTCGTAGAGCATATCTCGGCCCCAGCGCTGGAGCAGCTGAGCGAGCAAAGCCTCCGCCTTCAGGTCAGACATCGGTGCGACTTGCTGGATGCGGTAGGCTTGGGCACCGCCGTGAGCCTCCATGCGCATGCAGCCGGTGGTTTCAGAACACAGCACCGTATTGCAGTCAGCCTCGGGATTGGTAGAGCTCAGGCGCAGAGCGATCAAATCGCCCGGGATGTCGCCCCAGTCGGCGGTGGGAATCCCAGCCAATTCAGCGTCCACCGGTCGCAGGTCTGTTGTGACGAATTTAATCCGCGAAATCTGGTAATCTCCGCCTTCGTTGTCATAAGAGACGGGTTGCCAGTGGAGCCGGCTAGCCAGCCAGCCCAAAAACATGAGAGCTTGAGCGGGATTGCCCTGCTCGTAATCGATAGTTACGCGGTCAACATCCTTAAGGGCGGCGCGGCGTTGCGGCGGGTCAAACGCTTCAGCCGTCAGCTCTTGCCAAGCAGCCAGCCTGCGCCAATTGAGGTCAGCAACAGGAATGCCGGCATCTATCAGGTTCTGAAGCCCGAGCAGGTCTTCTTGGGGAGTGTTAAACGCACAGGAGTCAACGATGACGGAATTGCATTGCTCTGACAGCCGCTTGAAAAGGCCCTGATTGATATCGGGAGTGGCTTTCCACCAGACGAACTTGGGCAGCTCCCCAATCAGAAGGGCCGATATCATGCCTCCCACCCGTTCCAAGGCTTCCACAGTTCCCGTGAGGGTGATGTACTCGCAGCAGACGAGAGTGCTGTCGCTGTGTTTTTGCACGGGGCAATAGGCGGAGACTTGAGCGCTGACACCGGCATCAACGCCTGTCACAGGGAAGAGAGTGATGATGCGGCAGGGGTTGCGAGCTGCTATCTCGTCGGCGATAGAGCCTCTGGCATCGACAGCGTACTGGATGCGGCTCAAGCCATTTTCCGAAGTTTTCTCGCCCGACGCCCGCTGTTTGGCATAGGCGTCTCGCAAGTGGTCTAGGGTTTGGGGATTGGGCTTGCCGGTCACAGGCAGACCGTATGCTTTCTGGGCCTCCATCAGGGCCGCCTCCATGCGCGGGCCAGCGATGCCGTCAATAGGGCCGGTGTAAAAGCCCAGAGCTGCGAGCAGCAGTTGGGTTTCTTCAGGTTCGTAGATCAGCAAGCTAAAGGTAGCTGCCCGGGTGGCTGCCGGCACGCTCCCCTCCGAGCCCAGGGCGTTAAAAGCTTGCCAGATTTTACTCAGTTCCGCCTCAAGTTCAGTAAAGTCAACATCCTTAGGCGGCTGCAGGGAAACGACAGGAGCTGTTTGTGGGGTCATGTGTGATTTCTCCGGTGTTGGTTGCTAAATGCTAAGGGGAAATTGGGCCAGCTCGCATGGGGCATGCGCCATGCCCGATGCCCGATGCCCGATACCCGTTTACAGTCTGCGCCACCGGCGACCATCGCGGTTAATCAGGTGTTCGGCTTCATTGGGCTCCCAGGTGCCTGCTTCGTACTGGGGAATTAACGCCGGATCGGTGGGGGCTTCCCAGGCGGCGAGGGCCGGCATGACCACGCGCCAGGCTTCTTCGACTTCATCGGCGCGGGTGAAAAGAGTTTGGTCGCCGAGCATGCAATCTAAGAGCAGGCGTTCGTAGGCGTCGCCTGTGGTTTTGCCAAAGGTGGAGCCGTAGCTGAAGTCCATATCCACGGGCCTGGTGCGCAAGTCAGACCCGGGCATTTTCACCTCAAAGCGCATGGAAATGCCCTCATTGGGCTGGATGCGCAGGGCGAGTACGTTGGGGCTGGCCTGTTGGGCGGCGGACTGGAAGATCAGCAGGGGGACTTCGCGGAACTGGATGGCAATTTCTGTGACTTTTTTGGGCAGGCGCTTGCCGGTGCGCATGTAGAAGGGCACCCCTTTCCAGCGCCAGTTATCGACACCCAGCTTCATGGCCACATAGGTGGGGGTGATGGAGTTGGGGTTAACTCCAGGCTCCTGCCGGTATCCCGGCACTGGCTGGCCCTTCATCCAGCCGGGGCCGTACTGCCCCCGGACTGCGGAATATTCAAGGTTGCGGATATCGGTCAGGTGAGTCGCCTGCAGCACTTTGACTTTTTCGGTGCGGATGCTGTCAGCGTTGAGAGAGTTGGGCGGCTCCATTGCCGTCAGGCAGAACAGCTGCATCAGGTGATTTTGCACCATGTCGCGCAGAGCGCCGGAGGTTTCGTAGTAGCCGGCGCGGTCTTCTACACCCACGGTTTCGGCCACGGTTATCTGGACGTGATCGACAAACTGGCGATTCCACAGGGGTTCAAAGATGGCGTTGGCAAAGCGGAAGACCAGGAGGTTCTGAACGGTTTCTTTGCCGAGGTAGTGGTCGATGCGGTAAATCTGCTGTTCTTTGCAAACTTGCTGCACCACCCGGTTGAGCTGCTGGGCCGAGCTTGAATCCCGGCCAAAGGGTTTTTCAATCACTAGGCGGGTTTTCACCGGCTCTGCCAGCATCCCCGCCGCACCGAGCTGGCGGATTGCCTCTGGGAAGAATTTGGGGGAAACTGAGAGGTAGAACACGCGGTTGCCTCGCGTGCCCCGTTGAGTGTCCAGCTCACTCAAGAAAGCTTTCAGGTTTTGGTAGTCAGCAGGGGCGTCGATGTCAGCGGAGAAATAGAAAAGACCTCGGGCGAAGTCTTGCCACACTTCCTCAATGCCAATGCCGGTGGAAAACTGCTCGATGCCTTGGCGCATCTGCTCCCGGAAATAGTCGTGGCTCCACTGGCGTCGCGCCACACCCACAATGGTGATTTCTGGCGGCAGGCGGCGTTCTTGTTTCAGCTGATAGATTGCCGGCACCAGTTTGCGCTGAGTTAAGTCGCCTGACGCGCCGAAGATTACGAGAATCAGGGGGTCGGGGGTGCGTTCCTGGCGCAACCCAACGCGCAGGGGGTTTTCCAGCAGCGTGACCATCTACTTTTTTGCTCCTTCAATAGCTTCTAGTCTGACTAATAGAGAATTGACTTGTGCGGTTAAAGCGTTAATTTGGCCCTCATATTCAGCCCTGAGTTCCTCCCTGATTTGCGCCCGCTCCAGAGTGAGCCGGTACTGCCAATCTTTCTCCCATCGCCGAAGTTCTGCTCTGAGATCCTGGTTTTCCCCTCTGAGCCGCTCGAGTTCGGCAGCCACTTCTGCAGCGCGGCGCTGCCTTTGCAGGTTTTGCTGTCTGATGCGTTCCTTGAGCCGCTGATTCTCCTGGCGCAACCGCTCCACTTCTGAGGGTGGCTCCCCAGGGGGAGGCTTCACCCCGGTGTCATAATGTTCGTCAACCAGGCGCTGAACTGCAGCGCCGGTGGGGATGCCGTTCGGTGCGATCGCTACTGCCTTCTGCCAGATTTCAGCTTGAGCGCCTTTTGGCAGTCCCGTCAGGGGGCGGACTTGACGCTCATTGGTTGGAATTTGTGCACCAATAGCAGACAAATTTTCTACAACCTGCGCGGCGTCAATAAACTGATAGGCTCTCCGTCTTGCTATTCCCCACTTGTCCTGGCAGTAAGTCTCAAAGGTTTTGTGGGTTTCCCGGTAGAGTCTCTTGTCACAAATCTCGTCGAGAGCCTTGCCGACCTGGCAAAAGAGATGAAGTCCTTGAGCTATCAGAGATTCTAGCTGTTCAAGCCTAGCCTGCTCACCGACCTTGAGCCGCTCTGTTCTCAGTGAGCCACTAGGCGTCGGATTTGGAGTTTCCATAACATTTCTCCACAAATTGAGGACTGGTGCCAGATTTCGACTTAAATTGCTCAAGGCAGTGGAGCATTTAAGGGATATAAAGCCAGCAACTCGAACACTTTCTTGCTGGCCTTTGTGTACCAATGGTAGACAAATTTTCTCCCGCCTGCTAGGCGTCAATTAACCTTAACCGGCTCGACGCCAGTCCCCAGCCGTTTGGACTTGACACTTTCTTGCTGGCCTTTGTGTACCAATGGTAGACAAATTTTCTCCCG
>CAZJNL010000522.1:0-4541 GCA_964546515.1 uncultured Oscillatoria sp. | reverse complement strand
TACCACAACAGTGCCATCGGACATGATAGTATTAACAAAAGTGAGACGATCCCGACCAAAAGATATCAAGTCAAAATAATAAGCAAAACACTACAATATCGCAGTTAGATTTGCGAAGGAGTTCCACCTTGGTTCAAACATCACCATCCCCCGCCCTCGCTCAGCTGGACAGCCCCCAAGAATGGGACTTGTCCGACCTCTATCAGGGGTTCGACGACCCCCAATTGGCCTTAGACTTAGAATTACTGCAGCAGACAGCCGCCGAATTTCGGCAGACTTATCGCGGTAAAGTGGGGGAACTGACACCGGCACAGGTGGCCAATTGCCTGCAACAGCTGGAAGCGATTAACGAAAAAGCCGGCTATCTCTACGCCTTCCCCTCCCTCGTTTTCTCAGCAGACACCCGCAACACCGAGGCGAAGCAATTCCTCGACAAGGTGATGGAAGCGCTCACCGGCATCGAAAACCAGCTGCTCTTTTTCGACCTGGAACTGCAACAGCTCGAAGTCGAAAACTTTGCCGAGTTGCAAACCTCACCGGCACTGCACAATTATAACCACTACCTGCACCGCATCGCCGAATTTCGCCCCCACCGGCTCTCGGAAGAAGTCGAGCAAACCCGCAACCAAGACAGTTTAACAGGACGGCAGGCGTTTATCCAGCTGCGCTCTGTCCACCTTGGCGAGCAGGAATACGAGCCGGTGTCTGCCGGTGAGGGCAAAACCGCGAACACGGAAGCGGAACTGGGGGCGCTGCTGTTCCACCCCTCAGCTGAGGTGCGCTGCGAAGCTTATTGCTCCCTGCGCCAAGTGGTGCGCCAGCACAACTCGCTGTACGGCTTCATTCTCAACACTATCGCCCAAGATCACCGCATGGAAAGCCAGCTGCGCGGCTACACCTCTACTTTGCACAAGCAGCTAATAGCGGATGAGGTTTCCGAGCCGGTTTTCCGCGCTATTATGGAAGGCACCGGCAGCCGGTTTGACTTGTTCCAGCGTTACTACCGGCTCAAAAGCCAAGCCCTCGGGCAAAAAATCCGCATCTGCGACATCTACGCGCCGTGGACATCCGCTGACGTGCCGGTGCCACCCATAAACTACAAGACGGGTGTGGGAACGCTGCTCTCCGCCTTAGAGAATTTTGACATTAACTACGCCCGCCGTGCGGAAGAGTTCTTTCTCAAAAATTGGGTGGATGCCAAAGTGCGTCCGGGCAAGCGCGGCGGTGCCTTCTGTTCCTACACCCACGGCAAACACAGCTACCTGTTGCTATCTTACACCGATGATTACAGTTCGCTGTTCACCCTAGCGCACGAAATGGGGCACGGGTTGCACTTCGCCTGGATTGGCGACCGGCAGACCTATTTCAACAGCAGCCCCCCGATGGTGCTGGCGGAGATTGCCTCCACTTTCAATGAACTGCTGCTGCTGGATTTTCTGCTCAAACAATCTGCCGGTGACAAAACGCTCAGCAAATCCCTCCTGACGCGCCAGCTGGAAGACCAGCTGAATTTGCTGTTCCGCCAAAGCACGATTAGCCGGTTGGAATTGGCGATTCACGAACGCGCCGCGCGAGAAGGCAGTTTTGACCACAAGTGGGTGAACGAGCAGTGGGTGGAACTGTACCGGCAGCTGTGCGGCGACGCGGTGGAATTGCTGCCAGAACACCAGTACGACTGGGCGCGAATCGCGCACATTTTCTTCAAGCCGTTTTACTGCTACCAGTACACCGCATCTACTATTGTCAGTCTAGCATGCTATCAGAAATATCTGCAAACAGGCAAAGATTTTCTCCCCGGCTATTTGGAGTTGCTAGCTGCCGGTGGGTGTGAAAATCAGGTGGAAGCCTTGCGCCGGTATGTGGGTGTGGATATTGAAAATCCCGACACAATCCGCGACGCACTCGGTTACGTCGAGAGTCTCTTAGACCAGCTGCAAGCCGCCCTGTGAATCCCCCTCGTTCCCAGATCAAGCTGGGAACGAGAAAAACTCCAGTAATAAACGCAGATAAATAAAATAAAATAATTATCTGCGTCCATCTGCGTTAATCTGCGGTTAAAAATCCCAACCCCGAAACAGTTAATCTCCAGTTTAAAAAAGTGCAGATAAATGTGGATAATTATCGGCGTCCATCTACTTCGGCGTCCATCTGCGGTTAAAAATCCCAACCCCGAAACAGTTAATCTCCAGACAAAAAAAGTGCGCAAACGCGCACTTAATCCTTATCTTGTCACTGCCGGCATTTGTCAATTCTAGGCATTTTTAATCTTGCGCTTGGCAGCCAAGAAACCGCCCACACCCATCAGACCGAGCATGGCAGAGGGTTCTGGCACTTTTGCTGGGGGAATGCCGGTAAGCAGCAATTCGTAGTTGCCTTTGTGAGAAATCCCATCGCCTTTTTCAACTAGGCCAGAGTTTGTGGCGGTGAAGTTGTAGAGATATTGAGCCGGCCCACCGTCATAAGACACCTTGACAATTTCACTAGCCTGTATAGTTTTCCCTGCGAGTAAGGGTTGCAGGCTGGCCGGAACAACAGGTAGCAGTAGGGATTTGGCATCCAAGTGACCGGCTAGTCCAATGCTAATCTGGCCAGTGGTGTCATTTTGGTTGACGTAGGAGATATTGGCGTCACTGAACCGCTGGCGGCCACCACTGGCTAGAAAAGAGGTGTAGGCCGTATTCCCTGTCGAGGTGCCAATCAGGCTTCCCAAGCCATTGTTAGTCAAGGCGTCATTGAACCACGTCTGAGCCAAAGTCTTGCCACCGGCAACAGTGCTGGCCCAGTCAGCCGCCGTCAGGCTGCTCAGGGTGATGCTTCTGCCGCCAATTTGGCCACTTAAGGTTGTGACTTTACTGTAGCTGCTGAATGCCGCGTTGTTCAGAGTTTCGCTGTTGGCGAATAGCTCCACGTTGCCGGTGGGACTGCTGCTATCGCCAGTCAAGATGGTGGACAGACTGGCGGCGTCATTCCGGAATGTATTTGTCGTATTGGCATCGTAGAGGTAGTAGTCAGTGCCATTCACACCCGTAATGGACGCGCCGGTGATGCTGCCGGCTTTTGCTGGGGCGCTGGCGAGGGCGGTGACACCGGCTGCTAAGGTTGCGCCAACCAAAAGTTTCTTGACGAGTCCTGCCATTGTTTTGTCTCCTTAAAGTTCAGGGGCTGAGGGATAATCCCGCAAAGATGCTGGCACCTGGGATAGGCAATACGCTTTATTTCATTGCACCCTAGAACTTCCCAATCAGGCTGTGATTCGTCGCACATCTTTTGTGTGATAGTTGAGGCAACACCACCGGCATCTGGACGCCGCACGCCTTTCTGCCTAGCATCTGCAACTCGGGTTGGGGTGACTGGCTGACAGTCCTAATCCTTTTATTGCTGACTCTATTCTACACACCCCTGCCGCTACAGTTTGTGAAGTTTCGGTAAAGTTTATCGATTGCTTCACTAAAGATTAGGCAAATTTTGGCGTGCTGCCGGTTATAGCCTCTCCAGGAAATTACGTATTCTCTCCACCGCCGCTTCTAAAGTCGCCGGCTCGTGAACCAAGGCAAACCGCACATACCCTTCCCCTGCTTTGCCGAAACCGGCACCTGCAGACGCCGCCACGCCGGTATATTCCACAAGTTGAGTGCAAAAGCCGGCGGAATTGTTCTGCCAAAATTCAGGCAGTTTCGCCCAAACGTACATTGTGGCAGCCGGCACCGGCACTGACCAGCCAATGCGATTCAGCGCCCCCACAAAAGCATCCCGCCGCTGGCGGAAGGTTTCGACGGTGGCTTTCACGCCCTCTTGAGAACCAATCAGCGCTGCGATTGCCCCATTGAGAATGCCCCGGTACTGGTTGAAGTCAATAGCGGCTTTCACCTGTCGCAGGGCTTGAATCAGCTCGGCGTTTCCTATGGCGTAGCCAATGCGGAAGCCTCCCATATTGTACGACTTAGAGAGGGTAAAAAACTCAATAGATACACTTTTTCCCGGATCTGCTTGCAGAATCGAGGGTGGGGCAGAGCCGTCAAACACCAAATCCGCATAGGGAAAGTCGTGCACCAGCACGAGATTGTGCTTTTGACAGAACTCAACGGCTTCTTTAAAAAACGACAGGGGTGCAACTGCGGTGGTAGGATTGTGCGGGTAGCTGAGCACCATCATCCGCGCTTGCGCCAGCACCGGCAGTGGCACATCCGCAAACACCGGCAAAAACCCGTTTTCTGCCCGCAGGGGCATCGCGTAAATCTGGCCACTTGCCAAATATACCCCACCGGCATGGGAGGGGTAGCCCGGATCGAGCAGCAGGGCGAAATCTCCGGGATTGAGTACAGCTAGTGGCAGATGGGCGGTGCCTTCCTGGGAGCCAATCAGCGGGCAAACCTCTGTTTCCGGGTCAACCGGCACGCCATATTTTTGAGTGTACCAGTTGGCTGCAGCTTCACGGAAGTCTTTCGTGCCCTGAAACAGCAGGTATTGGTGGGTGAGCGGGTTTGGCAAAGACTCGGCGATTGCCGCCAGGACGTGCTTTGCTGCCGGCAGGTCGGAAGATC
>CAZJNL010000521.1:0-4542 GCA_964546515.1 uncultured Oscillatoria sp. | reverse complement strand
TTTATCGCGCCTGATTTATCGCGCCTGATTTATCGCGCCTGATTTATCGCGCCTGGGGAACGGGGGGTGAGGGTTAAAATATTGGCCCAAAGGAGATGCGCCCTATTTTTGAATTATATCAACCAGCGGATTATTTGTGAATAGCAAATCTAAAATTACTCTGCCTGTAAACCAATAACAAGCTCTTCAAGCTGAGAACAACCGCGCCTACAATTTGAATTTAAAATTACTTAATTTTCGTGAAGCGTCCGGGTGAACTGAAGCAAAGGCTCTCACCTGTGCTTGTATATTTGCCAAAGGGGGACGCACCCCTCCGCACTACCTGCGTGCCCGGGTCTGCGGCGGGTGGCAAGGTGCTTCACCCCTGAGGGGATACCGCCCTCTTGCGCTTCGACCACAGCTTATGTATTAATAAGAAATATACCCCAGGGCCGTTGCTCCATAAAAGCTCTGCGCCCCCACAGGTGAAAATCAGGGTGCATCACAGATAGTCTGAATCATTTGCCATCACCGGCGATCCCGCCGGTAAAGATGCTGAACTTCTCTTATGGTGGCTTTAATAATTGAAAAGCCCTCCAGCTTCCCACTGGAGGGCCTTGTATTTGTATAGGGAGATACAATTCTTGCCGCCGGCAGCCCCGGGCGGATAAACTGTTCTCAGTAGACGTGTCCGCCATTGCTTTCGAGTGTCAGGCAGGTGTAATGATGCAATCTAATTCAAAAGTCTTGTCCGCTCTGATGGGGGTGTGTGTCGGCGACGCCTTGGGGGTGCCGGTGGAATTTTCCCGCCGCGCCGAAAGGATAAAATTGCCGGTACTCGGAATCATCGGCTATGGCACTTACAACCAGCCCCCCGGCACTTGGTCAGACGACAGCTCCCTCACCTTTTGTCTAGCCGAATCTATGTGTGCCGGCTTTTCTCCAGAGGCGATCGCTGAGTCCTTTTGCCGGTGGTTCCGCCAAGCTTACTGGACTCCCCACGGTGAAGTCTTCGACATTGGCAATGCCACCCGCGAAGCCATTAACCGCCTGCTACGGGGCGTCCCACCCCTGGAAGCCGGTGGCACTAGGGAACAAAGTAATGGCAATGGCTCCCTGATGCGAATTTTGCCGGTTGCATTTTATCACAAAACACTCGACTTGTCAAGCTTAATTCAGCGGACACACCAGGTTTCTCGCATCACTCACGCCCACCCCCGCTCGCAAATGGCCTGCGGCATTTATATCAGCATCGCCGCTTGTCTGTTGCGAGGCTTAGCGCCCAAACAGGCTTATCTCGAAGGCGGACAAAATGTTCGAGAAATTTACTCCCAGCCCCCTTACGCATCAGAACTGGCTAATTTTAAAAGAATATTTAGCGGCAAGTTAGACGAATTGCCGGTGAAAGAAATTCAGTCAGATGGCTATGTTATCTCTACCCTAGAAGCATCCCTTTGGTGCTTGTTAAATAGCTCATATTATGATCAAGCTGTGTTAAAAGCCGTGAATTTGGGCGGCGATACAGACACCACCGGCGCAGTCACCGGCGGGCTGGCAGGAATTTTCTATGGATTTGACAGCATCCCTCAAGAATGGGTAGCCCAAATTGCCAGAAAAGATGATATCATCGAGCTGTCCAATCGTCTGGAAGCTGCGCTCTACAGCAGCTGAGCGAGGCACAGGGGCGATCGGGAGCGATCTGGGGGGTTTTCCGGAGGGCGGTTGCCTCTGATATCATGTACGGTTGATTAACCGCAATTATCCTCTGGACTGGAAATTAGCAATGCCCCATCGCCCAATGCGAGCGTGCCCAGTGCCCAATGGTACAGTCTCTCATGGAGGAGAAGGCCGAAAAATATTGTCAAATCAGCCAGTAGGCTGAGCTATAGCTGGGATTCATGCCAATTCCAAGGATTTCTTTGTATTTCTTTGAGAAAATTTCGTTCCCACCCCCTTGTCCCGGCTGGAGAAGATATGCCATACTTGTTACATCCAGATTGAGATGACAATTCTGGCAATCGCACTTTATGTCAGGAAACATCCTGTAGGTTTACGGAGAGTTATTTAAAGTTTGGATGAAGCTAGTAGTCGGGCGGATACTGAAGTCCGACAGCGAGCGCAATTATTGATTGTAATGCCATCAAATCACTGACTGAAAAGCGACGGCTAGTTGGGGAGACTAGCTGATCTCAAGCGCATCTCACGGTTTCTGCGGCTCCAGAATATCGCGAGCCTTTCAGGGTGTCTCCAGCGTCTACTGCAGCCAAGTGGAGGAAATAGCTTTATGTCTGCATCTACCGTAATGAAAAAGTTCTCTACGCTCGTGACTGGAGCCGCAGTTATCACCGCTGGAGCGGCTTTCGCTAGCGCACCCGCTGCCAATGCAGCACTTTTTGCGGTGGGCGACACGGGAAGGTGGGGAGCGGGGGGGGGGAGGACACCCTGTCTAACCAGGGCTTCAACATGGTGAGCCTTCCCGACAACCCTTCTGTGCCGGGAGGGTTTACTGAGGTCACGCAAATCTCGTCGCCGTCAAACACCTTGAGCTTCAGCGACACAGTTTACAAAACTTACGTTGGCACTGACTGGGCAAAATTAGAAACCTCGCGCCTCACCACCGGAAGCGCGGTGTACTTTAACGGAGGCAACACTGGGACGATCTCCTTGGCTAAGGCTGTCGCTGCTTTAGATTTGGTAGTGGAGACGAACTCCCTGGCACCGCTTGTGTTCAATATTGCCGTAACAGCCTTCGGCGGCGTCACCCAGACGCTGACGCAGGGCGTGCAAGGTAATGTGGGCGGCAAGTATTTCGGGTTCTACACTACCGGTACAGACCGGATCTCTTCTATCACGATCACCGCTCCCAGTCAAGCTCAGGGTTTTGCTATGGGTGAGTTCCGCGTCGGCGACGCTCAAGCTCAAGCTGTGCCCGAACCCACTACTGTTATGGGCGCAGTGGTGTTTGGCTCTTTTCTTGCCGGTGCCAAGCTCAAGCGCAAACAGCAGCAGAAAGACAAAGCTGCTGAGCTCAATTAAATGCAACAGCAGTAGGGTGCGTTCCATAAGCCGGCACACCATAGGAGTCAGCAGTAGGGTGCGTTCCATAAACCGGCGCACCATAGGAGTCCTCGACAGTCAGGAACAATGGGCATGGGGCTGGCGGCGTGGGGCATAGGGCATGGGGCATCCCCGGGAAACGAGAAGGCAGTAGGGTGCGTTCCATAAGTCAGCGCACCATAGGAGTCCTCGACAGTCAGGAACGCACCCTACAGTCTCTTACAACAAAATTCTACTTTTGTCAATATTCTTAACCGAATCTTCATAAAAGCCCTGCCGGAAGTGTCAGGTCGGATTGGCGGTGAAAGCCTCTATGGATAAGGCTTGCGGCAGATTTACCCACGGCGGCGAAATATGTTTTTTTCATAAAGATGAACTCAAGGCATTGACGGTGCTGGTGAGGAGCATTGAGAATATGGGGATACATGAGACTGCTCGACTGCTAGCCTGGAAGCAAGCCAAACCTGCAACCAGGGGATGTGCCCAAACGGGAATTTGACAGAGCGAGCTAGCTGTGAAGTGTTCTTCTTATCCTCATTCACCTAAGTTAGCATCCATCAAATTTATGGCATTCTCCTCTGTTGTAAAAAATTTAGGAATGGCTGCAGCCGGTGCTGCACTGCTCGCTCTGGGAACAGCGGGAGCAGCTCAAGCGACTACCTTCACAAAAACTTCCCCCACATCAGGTGGATTAATCGGCTCCGGATTCAGCGAAGTGGGAGGCATTGTTCTCGACTTGATCGGTGCCAATGGGGCCCGCGTGACGAGCCAGTTGGCAGCCAGTGGCCTCTATCAGGGCTTTTTCTCTAGCAATAGCAACAAGGGCATTATCGGTACGCAGACGGGATTTAATTCATCGCTCTTCGCTGCCCTGGGGGGTGGCCTTTCTGAGGTGGGCGTCCGGTTTACCCTTTACGATGGCGATACCGCATCCGGGAACTTTGACTTCCAGGACAATACCCTGCTGCTGAATGGCCTGAACTTTGGCAATTGGAGCGATGTTAAGACCCAAGCTACTAACAGCAACGGGCAAGAGGTTTCTCCCGGGATGAGTAGCGGTGGTTTCCGCGATGAGGTAGTTGATACCGGCTGGTTCTACGCTAACAACTCCGGACTGCTAGGCAGTTTTTATAATTCCCTAGTTTCCTCAGGGAATGTCGAATACGCTGTTTACGATACAGATCCAGGTGACAATTATTACGACTTTACACAGGGAGTTTCTAGCAGCCTAGTCAATGTGAGTCAGGGACCGAGCGTGCAGCCCCCAGCAGCTGTTCCTGAACCCGGTTCAGCGGCAGCTTTATTGGCTTTAGGTGCCCTGGGCACCGGCTCGCTGCTCAAGCGCAAGCAGCCACAGCAAGCTTAGCACAACCGCTGTGCCCAGATGCCAGAAACCCGGTTTCTTCCAGAAACCGGGTTTCTTTGGCTCTGGGCAATGGGCATGGGGCATGGGGCATCCCCGGGAAACGAGAAGGCAGTAGGGTGCGTTCCATAAACCGGCGCACC
>CAZJNL010000520.1:0-4543 GCA_964546515.1 uncultured Oscillatoria sp. | reverse complement strand
GATACGCCGAGGCGGTAGAGCTATTAACATTTTAGAATGTAATCTATAATACTAATATATAAAGTGCCAGCGTCGCCTTGTTTGTAAAAATTTTTTAATATTTAACAGGGCTGCCACCTCTCATGTCAAAGATTCTGATTGTTGATGATGATTCGGCCACTCGGTTGCTGCTCAAAAGAACCCTGCAAACAGAAGGGTATCAGGTAACAGTGGCCAGAAACGGGGAAGAGGGTCTGGCGCTGGCGCGGCAACTGCATCCGGACTTAATAATTTGCGACTGGATGATGCCGATGATGGATGGATTGGAGTTGTGCCGGCGGGTGAAAGCGGAGGAGGAGCTGGCAACCGCGTTCTTTATTTTGCTGACTTGGCGCAACAGCGTCGGGGACAGGGTGGAGGGGCTCGATTCTGGCGCTGACGAGTTTTTATGGAAACCTGTGGATATGAATGAATTGCAAGCGCGGGTGCGAGCTGGACTGCGCGTGGGAGGGTTAATGCAGCAGCTGAGTGCTGCCAATCGGGAACTGACACAGGCCAACCAGAAACTCACCGCTCGCAACGAACTGCTGGAATCTCTTTCCCTCACCGATCAGCTAACGGGCTTGCTGAACCGGCGGGCTCTGGAGCAAACGCTGCCCCATCTGCTGCAACAGGTTGGCTCCCGTCCAGCCGGCGCTCGCTACCGGTATTTATGCGCCTTCGTGATTGATGTGGATCATTTCAAGCAGGTGAACGATAACTTCGGTCACCAGGCGGGAGACTGGGTATTGCGGGCCCTGGCGGGACGCTTGCAAGCCAACATTCGCCCTAGCAGTTTTTTATATCGCTACGGCGGGGAAGAGTTCGTCTGCCTAACTCCCGGAATCAGCCCAAACAACGCCTGGGCCTATGGTGAGAGCTTGTGTGCTGTGATTGCCAGTGACCCCATCCAGGTGTCTGAGGATTTAGCCATCCCGGTCACTATCAGCATAGGGGGCGCAATCGCCAGTGAATCCAACCTGTTGAACAGTCAAGACTTATTGCATCAGGCGGACAAAGCCCTGTACCAAGCTAAACGGGAGGGTCGCAATTGCCTACAGATGGCTCCAGCTCCGGCGTTTTCGGTCGGGGACACGCACTCCTTACAGCCCAGGGTTGAGAAACCTCTCGGCAGTCTCAACCAGCTGTAAGAAGTGAGGAGCGTTTCACCTGACGAATTTGATCTCGCAGGCAAAAACAGAATTCCTTTAACGGAACTGCGCTGTTATAGCGATGGCGGTAGAGCCTGAAACCCTCTTCCAACAGAGCTGTTGCGCAAGTTATAATTTTCCTGCTTCCGGCACATTAATCAAACTTTTCCGTCCCCCATCCAGGGGCGGTTTGCGCCGCTCTCAAAACAAAAGCCGCTAAATTTTCTATCTCCTGCTGGGACATCCAACTTTCGGGCACCTCACGGCACCAAAAGGTGGTGTCGCTGCCGTCATAAGTCATGGGCTGGCGCAAATAGGCGACCAAGGCGTTAATATTGTCGCGCGCAGGGGTCGCCCCTTTGAGAGCGCTCAGGGACAGAGACACGCTCGGATCGGGCAAAGTCGCTCCCCCCACATGGCAGTTGATGCAGCTTTGCTCAAACAGGCGTTTGCCAGCAGACAAGTCCGAGGCAGAAAACAGGCGAGTGTGCCCCTGTGCGTCCATCTCCAGCGCCACCGGATCACGAGCTTTCAAGTACCGGAACACATAGGGGTCCGCACCGGCAGCCCAAGCAGGCGAGCTGGCCACCATAACGGCAAGCATTGCAGCTAAAACCGTTAACACACCGCGAACTGAGAACAATCGGCGCAGCATTGGATGTCAACCTCTTCTGATGCAAGTAAAAAGTAAAAAGGCAAAAGCCCAAAAAAATCATTTGACTTTTGACTTTTTACCTGTTACTTTTTACTTTTCGACCGCAGATCCTTAATTGTAGACCTTGCCGCCACCCCATGCTTTGCCAATAATTTTAGGCTGGAGGAGAATGTGACCGGCTATGGCATACAGGTCATCTTCCGAGAGATTTCTCATCTCCGGGAAAATATCAGCGCTCTTGATGCTGGGGTGCACCTCAGAAATCTCTGTAAACCCATCATAGGTTGTGGGGTTTTTCAGGTAATCCACCAGCGCTTCAATATTGTTGCGAGACGGAGTTGCTCCAGCCAGATCCGCTGTTGACAGCCCCACATTGTAGTCGGTTTTCGTTTTGCCCCCTGCATGACATTGAGCGCAGGTATCGTTAAACAGGCGTTTGCCTTTTTCAACTTCTTTCAAGCTCAAGACAACAGTTTTCCCCTCGGCGTTCAGAGGCAAAGTGCGGGTTGCTTCATCCAGCTGCATCGCACTAGCGTCACCCACAAACATCTGAAACGCCAAAAATACAGTGGCCACAGCGAGCCAGATGTACCTTTTCAGCATAGTTTTCCTCAAAAAAAAATGGCCTTAGTTATTGGACGCTCAACACAGCTTTAGCTCAATGGGATCAACCCCTGTTCTGCCACCCCAGCACGCTGCGGAGCCGCCGAACAGTTCTGACAGCAGACCTGTCCGACACGGGCTTGACAAAGATGTCACCAGACTTTATCAGAAGCAGAACATTTCAGCAAGGCATTGCTGGGGTTTACCCATGAGAACCGCTATCCTGGCGTTGAGCCATGATGTAAGCCATAATTGCCTTGGCATCCTCCAAAGCCAGACGGGTCTGAGGGTGTTTATAGGCAATGCCCAACCGGTCGCACAGCCGGCACACCTCCTCTACAGGAAGGTTGTAATCGGAGGCGATTTCTGCTATTGACAAATCTGCAAACCCCATAATGATGATGGTTAGCTCAAAGGAGTTGATAGAGCCACGTCAATAATCATGCCACCATTCATGCACCTTTCTCAAATTTCAATCCCGGAAACGGGATTCACAAAGGACGCTGACATCCTGAGTCAGATTTTTGTACCCCAGAGTCACCGGCAGCCCGTGGCGCTGCCAGAGATCCATACCACACCAGGGCGTCAAAGTCAAGGAAGCCGGCGCGTCCGCTGTCAGAGAGTTCCTTGACCGCCCCTACTGCGGTTTATTGGCTTTATCAAGCGCCCCACATAAAAAACTGTCTGTCGAATTGAACAGTCCACTCTCAACAGGGCAGCCCAGTTGATTTTCACCCCTCAGCGGTCACTTGTGACTTTTCCAGTCCGGCTGTCTTCCAGGGGGAGAGCTTGCGGGATTTGCAGCCGGTGGGCAGTCGGTGGCAGGGGAGTCAAATGCAGGCAAATCAGCTTGGCCAGGGTTGGCTTGAGCTGGGTGCGCGGCACAATAGCGTCCACAAAGCCGTGCTTCAGCAAGTCCTCAGCGCTCTGAAAATCCTCGGGCAGCTTTTCGCGCAGAGTTTGCTCGATCACCCGGCGACCGGCAAACCCGATGGTGGCCTTTGGCTCAGCCAGAATGATGTCTCCCAACATAGCAAAGCTGGCAGTCACCCCCCCGGTCGTCGGGTCTGTCAAAACCGGGATGTAGAGCAGACCGGCTCTGCGGTGGCGTTCCAGGGCCCCTGAGATTTTGGCCATTTGCATCAGGCTCAACATCCCCTCTTGCATGCGGGCACCGCCAGAGGCGCAGACAATTATCGCAGGCAAGCCCATCAAAGTGGCGTGCTCAATCAAACGGGTGAGTTTTTCCCCCACAACCGAGCCCATACTGCCGCCCATGAACCGGAAGTCCATAACGCCGAGAGCCACTGTTAGCCCGTCCATTTGCCCCACCCCCGTCTGCACCGCATCTGCAAGGCGGGTTTTTTCCTGGTACTCTCGCAAGCGCTCGCCATAGGACTTGCGGTCGGAAAATTTTAGCGGGTCTGTCGGGCGCAGTTCCTCATCGAGGGGCGTCCAGGTGTTGGCGTCTATCAGCTGGCGGATGCGCTCCTCGCTGAACACCCGGTTGTGATGGCCGCACTCCAGGCAGACCATTTGGTTGGCCCGCAGGTCTTTGGTGTAGCTGAGTACGCCACAAGCCTCGCATTTATTCCAAAGACCGTCGGCAATCTCGCGCTCCTGCCGGTCTTTACTAATTGGGCCAGATTTCCGTCGATTCGCAAACCAATCAAATAGAGACATGAAAGCGGTTAATTCCTTACGAGACCCATGCAGTTCCTCTGCCGGTCAGACCCTTAGACTTTCTATCCTATACCCGGAAAGCGACACCAGGTCACTCTGGCGAGTCTGACTCTTCCGCCCCCACTGGACTGAGGAGGAGCCGCGCTGTCCAGCAGTCTTCTGAACGAACTTGCAACGCCGCTGGACTGCCGGCACCCAAATAAGACCCTGCCCCCAAATCTACAATCCGGGTTGGAATCTCGTGAGCGGCCAGCACTTGCTGCATTAATTCAGCCTCCCAGCGGCTGCCAGTAGTTCTGAGCGTAATCCAAGACACGACTTTATTTTAACCCAAGTTGCCCCTTACAAGTGAGCCAGGACCGACCCCCCCCCTCCCCCCCCCTTCACCAGGGGGGGGAATTCTCTTGCGCCCCCCCTTTTAAGGGGGGGCAAG
>CAZJNL010000519.1:0-4546 GCA_964546515.1 uncultured Oscillatoria sp. | reverse complement strand
GATGTGGAAGCCACCGGCGCTAAGGTCAATGTCATTCCGGGAGGCACCGCCTGGAAGCAAGATACAATGGAAATTGGCTACGTCCAGTTCCCCGCTCAGTCTTCTGTGCGCGAAATCAACGTCGTCCTCAACGGCAATCGCGGTTGGGTGGCCGACACCTTTGCCCGCAACCTGCTCGACAAGGACTTCGGCTGGTTTCAAGTTGGGCGGCCCCGATCCCTTGACCCCCTCAACCAGTGGACAGACTGGTACGGCAACCTGGAAGTGACGCCCCCCCTCCCGGGCTATCCCCTGGGCCGAATTTATTACGGTCGGGCTGATAAAGTAGTCTTTCATCCGGATGTGGCTGATTTTCTGAAAGCCCAGGAAATTCAAGGCCCCCCTGTAGATATCGACACGTCTTGGCTGGCGATTCGCCATGTAGACGAGATTCTTAGCTTCATTCCCTCCCCTTCCGGAAAACCACTCATGATAATTGTCAGCCCGGAGTCGGGAGTCAAACTGCTGCAAGAACTCAATAAAAAAGGATACAAAAACCAACTGATCAATCGCGGCTTGAGTACCGAAACAACCGTGAAATCAGCGCTCAATAACAAGAACTTGATGCAGCACAACCTCAAGCTGCAAACCGAGAAAATCAACCCGATCATCGCCAAGGTCAAACGGGAGTTTCAACTCACGGACAATCAAATTATCCGGATTCCAGCCATGTTCAATTACGACGGCTCGGCCTGGTGGCCAAATATGGTCAACTCGGTGGCGGTGAATGGCAAGCTGATGGTGTCGAATCCGCGCGGTGCCCTCGTCGGTGGCAAAGACTACATCCAGGAGGCGTTCCGCAAACAGGTGGCGCGTTCCGCACTCAAGGTTTCTTTTCTAGAGGACCGCTACTATCAGGAACTCAGGGGCAACACCCACTGCGCCACCAACACCAGACGCAAGGGATTCGCTCAGCCGTTCTGGAAGGCTTTGCCCTCTACCTTGGACAAACCCTGATCGAGGAAAAAGGAACAAGCAACAGGGAAGAAGGACAAATTTCCTCCTTCCCTTTACCGCCCTCTATTCTTGGCGATCTTGGCGTCAATGCGGTTCATTCTCCCCCCCTGTGCGACCATCTGCCATAAAGCAGTGCTATTTTAAAAACAAAACCGTTACGCACTGGAACGAATGGCACCGGCACTCCTGAACAACCGCTATCGCACCATCCGCCTGCTGGGAAGCGGGGGGTTTGGCGAAACCTTTCTGGCAGAAGACACCTACATGCCTTCGACGCGCCGGTGCGTGATTAAGCAGCTCAAACCCGTCACCGGCAACCCCCAGATTTACCAATTGGTTCGAGATCGCTTCCAGCGGGAAGCCGCTGTCTTGGAAGAACTGGGCGAGGGCAGCAGTCAGATTCCCAAGCTGTACGCCTACTTCTCTGAAGGTGGCCAGTTTTATTTAGTTCAGGAATGGATCGAGGGCGTCACCCTCAGCGAAAAAGTGCGGGCGCAGGGACGCGAGAGCGAAAGTGAAGTCCGGGCAATTGTCCTCAGTCTGCTGCCGGTGCTCGATTACATCCACAACAAGCACATCGTCCACCGCGATATCAAACCGGACAATATCATTGTGCGCCAGCGGGATGGCGTGCCGGTGCTGATTGACTTCGGCGCGGTCAAAGAAGCGATGGGGACAGTGGTCAACTCTCAGGGGAATGCCACCAGCTCGATTGTGATTGGCACTCCGGGGTTTATGCCCTCGGAACAAGCTGCCGGCAGACCCATTTTCTCCAGCGATCTGTACGCACTGGCACTGACGGCGATTTTCCTGCTCACCGGCAAGACACCCCAAGAGTTAGAAATAGACCCCCGCAGCGGCGAGTTTGTCTGGCATCAGCACGCCACCCATATCAGTCCGGACTTTGTGGCGGTGCTGGATAAGGCGATTCAGTATCATCCCCGCGACCGCTACCCCAACGCGCCAGCAATGCTTTCCGCCTTGCAGTCCGCACCCGCCGCACCGCCGGCACCCACCGGCAATATTTCTCAAATAGAGACGCTGGCGGTTTCCCCCGGCGGTGAGGAAGTCTCCCCACCGGCAAGCGCACCGAGCCCTCCAACGCCTGCCGGTGGGGAAGCTTGGCACAAGCAGGCTGTTATAGGCGGTGTCGTTGGTGCGTTGGCGCTCATCAGTCTGGTTGTGACTAGACCTCAACCGTCGCCGGTGGGCACAGGGGCTATCGGCACAAACCCGACGCCCAACCCCTCGCCCAACCGGCCTGGTGCCGCAACAGTTACAGTAGAAATTCAGCAAGTTAAATTCAATTTGGGAGCCACCGGCGAGACGGTGACAGGCATTGTCGCTCCCGGTCAGATCAAACGCTACCTGGTGGATAGCGCCAAAGGGCAGCTGTTTACCGTGGTAATTTTGCGAGGGGATGTGAGTGTGGCAGTGTCTGACCCGCTAAACGGGCAGATGGGAACGGCGAGCGGTAGCAACAGTACATGGAGCGGCATACTGCCAATTTCCGGCAACTACAGTGTTGAAATTACCTCCCGGAATAATTCAGAATATCAGGTGCGTATTGAGGTTGTTAACGCAGACAGCACCGCGAGCCCTAAACCATCGCCCTCCGAGCAGGCTGTTTCAAAACCATCCCCAACTGACACTGTGCGAGATTACTACTCCAATCTTATCAATAACCGCCAGTATGACAAAGGGTGGAGCAAGCTGTCTGACAACTTCAAAAGGAATCACTCGAATGACAGTTTCGATACCTACATTGGTTGGTGGAATCTGGTTGAGCGAGTGCAAATTGAGAGTGTCAAGCTGGTAGAATCTGGCGCTGAGTCCGCTGTGGTGAATGTGCGACTGGCATACATTATGAAAAATGGGCAGTTTCAGCAAGAGTCTCAGCGTTTCTCGATGGTTTGGGATGCGGCAACCGGCAGCTGGCTGATTGACGGCACAAGCTACTGATATCTGAGTTGGGGCATTGGGGATTGGGGATTGGGCATGGGGCATTGGGGATTGCTAATCTCCAACGCCTGGCTCCTAATTGCGGTTAATCAACCGGACAGGATCTTAGGGGCTGATTTTGTAAAATTTTGATAAATTTGGCAGAAAACGCGCCTGGATATGCTAGACTCAGGGCTATCTTTAAAACAGACGTGGTAGCTTGCGATGACACCGGCACTGTTGAACAACCGCTATCGCATTATTAAGGCGCTGGGCGCTGGGGGGTTTGGCGAAACTTTTCTGGCGGAAGACACCCAGATGCCTTCGAGTCGCCGCTGCGTGATCAAGCAATTGAAGCCGGTGGCGAACAATCGGCAAATATACCAGCTGGTGCGCGATCGTTTCGCGCGAGAGGCGGCGATTTTGGAAGAGTTGGGGGAGGGGAACAGTCAAATTCCCCGGCTGTACGCTTACTTTTCAGAGGGGGAGCAGTTCTATTTGGTGCAAGAGTGGGTGGACGGAGTTACCCTCAGCCAAAAGTTGGAAACGTCTGGGGTAATGAGTGAGGGTTCAGTTAAGGCACTTTTGGTGAGTATCCTGCCGGTGCTGGAGTTTGTCCACAGCAAGCGGATTGTTCACCGGGATATTAAGCCGGACAATATTATTGTGCGCCGGCGGGATGGGGTGCCGGTGCTGATTGACTTCGGGGCGGTGAAGGAAACAATGGGAACTGTGGTGAATTCTCAGGGGAATACCACAGGATCGATTGTGATTGGAACGCCCGGATTTATGCCGAGCGAACAGGCGGCGGGGCGACCTTTATATTCTAGCGATTTGTACAGTTTGGGGCTGACGGCGATTTATTTGCTAACGGGTAAGATGCCGCAAGAATTGGCAGATCCGCTTGCCGGTGAATTTATTTGGCACCGGCACGCTGTGAGTTTGAGTCGGGGATTCGCAGCGGTGCTGGATAAGGCGATTCAGTTTAATCCGCGAGAGCGCTACACGACGGCGCGGGAAATGTTAGACGCTTTGCAGCAACCGGGGGTGCCGGTTTCTCCGACGGTGCCTTATCTTGTGCCGGTTTCTCCGAAGATGCCTTCGACTGCGCCGGCAGTTCCGCCGATTGTGCCGGTGGCTAAGGCGGCAATTGTGGGGGGGATTGTTGGGGCTTGTGTTATGATTGGTTTGGCTACAAGCCGACTTCAACCAAACTCCAGTTCTTTTTATTTTTTGGCAGATTCTGCCTTTCGAGAACGGAGCCATGCCGATAACCAATTGCAAACGCTGAAATCGGCTGGGTACAGCGAAGCCGGCCAATTTTGGATACCGGATTACCCAAATCTGTCTGGCAAGCCTTACTGGCAGGTTTATGTGGCCAAGTTCCGCGACAGCGCTAGCTGTGATAAGATATTGAGGGATTACCAGCAGCAAAATCTGGATGCCTACTGCGCTTTGGCTAGTAAATACCGCACGTCTAAACCGTCGCCGGAACAAGCTGTGCGAGATTACTATTCAACGATTAATAGCGGCAATTATCAAACAGGGTGGAGCAAGCTGTCTGTGAAATTTCAAAGGGAATATTCGGAGAATAGCTACTCTTCCTATG
>CAZJNL010000518.1:0-4551 GCA_964546515.1 uncultured Oscillatoria sp. | reverse complement strand
AGCTGGCCGGCGTGTCCAGCCCCACGCCATTGGCCAGACGCCCGTTGCGGCTGGGGTAGTTGGCCAAAATCAGGGCGATGCGGCGGTCTTTGGGGGGTGTTCGGCGCAAGCGCACCCAGTTAGCGGCCAAATCGGCGACAAATTGGATGCGAGAGGGCACCGGCTCGTAGACGACTACTTCTGTTTCCAGCAGGGGGTGCCGGTTTTGCGCGGCTTTAAAAGAAACGGCGCGGCTGATAATTCGCCCGTCCACTTCTGGCAGGGCCACATTCATGGCCACATCTCGGGGCGAAAGCCCTTGGAATCCGGATTCCCACTGCTGTGCTGTGCTGCTGCTGAAAATTACCTGCAGCCAAGGCACGTCTAAATTTGGGATTGGGGGTTTGGGATTTTGGGTGGAATTGAAGGTTGAGGGTTGACTTATGGCAAAACTTGTGGTATTGAGGACAAGCTCGATAGCGGGGCTGTTTTTTGGCTGGAAATATTCCAGCAGTTCGTCTCGCACGTCGGAGTCGCGCAGGGAAGAAAGAAAAACTGGCACGGGTTGCAGGTGCCGGTCGGTTAGGGCTTGACAGAGGGCGTCGATGGGGGCGGTGTTGCCGGCGAGGTAGTGGGCGCGGTAGAAGAGGATGCCGACTTTGGGAGTGGGGGAAAGGGCGTCGGGTGATTGTTCTTGCCGGTGTTGTCCAGCAAGAGCAAGGGCGTCACCCGTTTTTCCCCTTTCCCCGGCATGAGACGCGATAAATCGCGTCTCTACAAGAGGGGACTGTGGAGAAGAGGCGATAAATTGCGTCTCTAGAAGAGGGTAAAGGCCCACGGCAGGAACTTCTTGGGGTGCCGGTGGGTTGCAGTGGTGTCCCAGACAGACGCGGGCGAGGAATTGCAGGGCGTTGAGGGTATTTTCGACACCGCCAAAGGTGAAGTAGCGCCACAGCTGGGTGACGGTGGAGAGGGGAACGGTGGAGTGGCTGATTAAATCTGGGTCGGGGCGGTCGTCTCCGGGGAGGACAATCAGCGCCGCGCCGGTGCGCTGTGCGGTTTCGCGCACGACTTCGAGTCCGTAAGACCAGTAGGAGCGCGCGCCGAGGAGGCGCAGGACAATGGCGCGTGCCGGTTGTAAGACGCGCTCGGCATAAGTGTCGATAGTCAGCTGTTGCTGCAAGTGGAGGAGGTTGGCCACCCGCAGGGCGGGGAATCCCTCTGGCAGTTGGGAGACGGCGCGAGCCAGGGAAAGAATGTCGGTGTCTGCAGCGGTGAGAAAGACGATGGGTGCCGGTGTCTGGTCGATGAAGATGACGCCTTCGGTTTGTGGGTGCCAACCCCCTGGAGTGGCGGCGATTCGGTGCATGAGGTTCCTTTCCTGTGGCGTTACAGATTCAGCAGCTTGGCCAGGGCCTAGTCCCTAGATTCTGCCCGTCCTCTTCCAGCGCGGCTGAAAAAAGAAAGTAATTATTTTAGCTGATCCCGGTAAAAACAACTGCCTGCGCAGATTACTATAACAGAATAAGTGGCTTCAAAAACGAAAAGCGCACCGGCGCTCGAACACCAGAGACACCACAGAGCTGTTCCGGGCTCTGTTGCTAGCAATTAAGCCCGCGTAACTGGAAACTCCGATTTCGCCGGTTAGTGCCTATCGATCAAGTCTCAGGAAAGGCTTTCCCCTGTCAACTGTCATGCTTGCTGCAAACAAACCGGCACCAATGCCTAGTTTTCAATTTTTCCGTCGAACCTTGCCTGTAGAGAGCTTTGACCGGCTGCGCGAACTTCTGCTGCAGCAGGGGGCATTAAGCTCAGGGGAAGGGGCAGTAGTGATAACAGAAAATATACTTGGCCCTGTGGAACTTACCCCGGCTCAGCAGGCGGAACGTTTCGCGCTGGTGGTGTCGGGGCGGTTTAGCGGACTGCTGAAGGGCAAGCCGCGCACACCCGCACAGCAGGGAGAGTGGCTGGCTGCAAAAGAGGCGCTCTATGAGGTGGAGCTAACGTTTGACCGGGAGGCGATTGCCAGCTTGCTGTCGCAGTTGGCCAGCTTTCTGCACTCCAGTCCCAGTGCCACAAGTCTGATAGAGCAAGCAGGTGGCATCCTAAGAGCCAGCAATGGGTTGATGCCGAGTCAGCTGACGCTGCAATTGCTGGAGATTCTCGCTCCAAAAGAACCAGAGTTTCTGGCAGCGGAGCTGGTGTACCCGTATGTTTCCGTCTGCCAGCCGGTGGAAGACGCGCTGCGCCAGCAGATTGAACAGGAGCGACTGCTCAATCAGGTCACAAGTCAGATCCGCCAGAGTCTGGAGTTGCCGGTGATTTTGTCAACTGCTGTTGAGCAGGTACAGCGTTTGCTGCAGGTAGACCGGCTGGCGATCTATCAATTTGATGCCCTTCCCGCCGAGGAGGAGACTGAGGGGAACGGGAACTGGGTGGCTGTGGAGGGGGAGAGAGTAAAGAATCTCTCTGCCGTGAGTCCTCTGCGCCCTGAACCGGCTCAGTCAGGATCGCTCAGTGCTGAGCGGAACTGGGGTCGCATTACCTATGAAGCTCGGTCATCGGATGCTATATCTTCGGTACTGAACTGGACGGAAGGGGAGCGCTGCTTTGTCAGCGTTTGCAACTTGCGCAAGAAATATCGCAAGGGCTTTACCCAAGCGATAGAAGATACGGAAATAGCCTATGCTTTCTCGCCGTGCTTTTTGGAGTTAATGCGACGGGGGCGGGTGCGAGCTAAGCTGGTAGCGCCGATTGTGGTGGGTGAGGAACTGTGGGGGTTGCTGATTGCCCAGCAGTGCGATCAGCCGCGCCGGTGGAGTGAGAGTGAGAAAGATTTTCTCAAGCAAATTGCTGAACACTTGGCGGTGGCGATTCACCAAGCCCAGCTTTATGGGGAGTTGCAGCAGCAGAAACAAACTCTGGAACAGCGGGTGGTGGAGCGCACGCAAGCGCTGCAAGACGCGCTGATTGCGGCTCAAGCCGCCAGCCGCGCTAAGAGTGAGTTCCTCTCGACGATGAGCCACGAGTTGCGCACTCCGCTCACCTGCGTGATTGGCATGTCGGCGACACTGTTGCGCTGGTCTTTGGGTCAGCTGAATCAGAAGCAGCGGAATTACCTGCAAACTATCCACGACAGCGGGGAACACCTGCTGGAGCTAATTAATGATATCCTCGATTTGTCTCAAGTGGAGGCGGGGAAGACGGTGTTGAATATTAGTGAGTTTTCCCTGCGCCAACTGGCAGGTCAAAGCTTGCAAGAGCTTCAGGAAAAAGCCCGAGTCGGTAGGGTGGAACTGGAAATGGATTTAAAAGTTGAAGCCGGGCGGGACAGGTTTACAGCAGACTACAGGAGGGTAAAACAGATTCTTTACAATCTGTTGAGCAATGCGGTAAAATTTACTCACGCTGGCGGAGTGGTGACGCTGCGGGTCTGGGTGGAGGGCAATGCCGCCCTGTTTCAGGTAGAGGACACGGGTATTGGGATTCCGGAAAACCAGCTACCGCTGCTTTTTGAGAAATTCCAGCAGTTGGATAGCTCGCACCACCGAAAATACGGCGGCACCGGCTTGGGTTTGGCTCTGACGAAGCAGCTGGTAGAGCTGCACGGGGGCGTTATTGAAGTAGAATCGGCAGTGGGTGAGGGCTCGACGTTTACTGTGTGGCTGCCGGCGCAGCCACTGTCCCCGGCTGTACCCGCTCTGGCGGCGGAAGCGCCGAAGGAAAGTCCGGCTCGTTTTCAAGGGGGTATTGTGCTGATTGAAGACGATGAAGAGATGGCGACGCTGATGTGCGATATTCTGACGGCGGCGGGATATCAGGTGGTGTGGCTGATTGAGGGTGCTACGGCGATTGAGCAAATTGAGCTGTTGGAGCCGGTGGCGGTGATTGTGGATATGGAATTGCCGGGTATGGACGGGAATGAAATCATCAGTGAGCTGCGCCAGTCAGCGGTTGGGCAACAGTTGAAGGTTCTGGGTTTGACGGCAAAAACTCCCCCTGCGGTGGAACTAGGGGGGGAGGGGGCGGATGATTTTTTGCTAAAGCCGGTGCAGCCGGCGAGGCTGTTGAAAAAAATTGCCGGGCTGACTGCGGCGGGAAGGGATCAGCCGGCAGGGGTGCGTTCTGCGGCGAGGAGTGCCGGTTGGCAAAATTGAGGGGTGATAGGTAAGCCGGTAGAAATAAGGCGTTGCACAGAAAGTGGGATGAAGAACCCGGCACCCCAACCCCCTCCTCGTGAACGGGGAGGGGGGGAAGAAGTAGGGTGCGTTACCCTTGGGGGAACGCACCCCACACGCTTAATTAACGCGATTTGATGGAATGGCGTCTAGCTGATAAGCTTCTCGCTCTAGCCGCATCGGTATTCATTATGCCGGTTTTGGGTTTATAGCAGTAGACAGTCAGTTTAGAACAGGGCATCTCACTTGCTAGTAGGGACAGGGAAGGACGCTGTCGCATCCCACTTCGCTATCGGAGGGAACGCCTGTCCTACGTCCGCGCCCTAAATGGCTACTGCTATAAATTGGGCAGGCGTATGCTTGGACTGTTAAATCACACGCAGTCGCGCCTCCA
>CAZJNL010000517.1:0-4552 GCA_964546515.1 uncultured Oscillatoria sp. | reverse complement strand
GACGATTTACCGCCGGCAAACTCAGACGCTGTATGTGCGCTGGGGGGATTGGCTGACGCCGGTGCTGTTGGCGGTGGCGGGGATAGTTGGGTTGAGCAACGCTTTTTGGAGACGCGATCAATCTCAGACGCAGGGGAGGGAGACGCGATAAATCCTGGAGACTGGAGACGCGATAAATCTTGGAGATTGGAGACGCGATGAATCTTGGAGACTGGAGACGCGATTTATCGCGTCTCTACAAGAGGGCGTGGGGGTTAGGAGCGTGATAGATGAGATGGATTTTCGTCATCGCATTCCCATTTTATCGGATTGTCAGCGATGTATTGCCGAATTTGATGGAGGGATTTTTCGTCGCGGATAATTTCGTCGTGAAATCGCTCCTGCCATGCAAAATCTGGAAAGGCGAGTGAGCGCGTCTCTTGTAGCCGGCTGATTTCAAATTTACATCGCCCTTTGTACCAGCGTAGGATTTTGGATAGGGAATCTTTAGACAGCATCGGATTAAATTCGCCGGTTACACCCCCCCGTTTTCGATGATTGCCTACCTTTCTTGTAGAGACGCGATTTATCGCGTCTCCCCCCAACCCGTCTCCCCCCAACCCGTCGTGCCCCAACCCGTAGTGCCCCAATCCGTCTCGATTCATCGCCTCTTTTTCCGATGCGTCTCCCTCACCGCCCAATGAATTCACAGGACAACGGCGCTCGCAAATAATTAGAATGCCGTGAATGTGGTTAGGCATCACACAAAATACATCCAACTGGCAATTCTGGAAATGATCAGGAATTTACAGCCAGAAGTTAAGAGCTATTTGACCAACCGGCGACAGGCGCATCTCGCCCGCCACAATCTCGCCAAAAAAGCACTGTTTATTCTCCGTGCAAATGGTGACAAAAATAACCGCCGTTGTTGGCATAATTCCACCCGGGCAAACGGGTAGATTAAACGCGATACTTGTCTTGGGAACGGGGCTGGTGTTTTAGCCAGTGTTACTATCCATAATATTAATCTGTTCACTTTTCTCCATAATCTTCTTGTAGAGACGCGATAAATCGCGTCTTCTTCTGCGTATTCATCTCCATAATCTTCTTGTAGAGACGCGATAAATCGCGTCTTCTTCTGCGTCTTCTTCAGCGTCTCCTTCTCCATCATCTTCTTGTAAAGACGCGACAGACTCGCATCTCGTTCTTGTAGAGACGCGATAAATCGCGTCTTTTTCTTCTTCTTCCCTTAGAGACACTCTACCAAAAGACACCGGGTTTCAGAGATTTCAACACCGGCACTCTAGACGAACTTGAAGTCTAAGGATAAATCCGCATCGGTTCGGTCAACCAAAACAGCGATTACATCATTGCCTCTCATCACTAAGCCATCTTGAACACTGGCACTGCCGGCACCCGACTCGAATCGACTGCTCAGCCAGTATTCACTGCTATTTCCGCGCACTTGGATTTTATCTCCTTGCTGCCAGGAAAAGTCTTGAATAATTGCCCAGGTAGAGCCTTGGTAGAAGACTCCGCTGGAATCGCCAAGCACGAAAGTATCTGCGCCTGCGCCACCTGTTAAAACATCAACCTCCCCACTCATGCTAACACTCGTCGCGCCAGCAAGCGTATCATTTCCATCACCGCCATTAAGGCTGTCGTTTTCTGTCCCGCCATTCAGGCTGTCATTACCGGTTCCGCCCCACAGCTGGTCGTTCCCTGTACCGCCTATCAGGGTATCGCTATCATTTTCGCCATACAGCAGGTCGTTGCCGGCGCTTCCCAACAGGCGGTCGTTACCATCGAAACCGTACAGCAGATCGTTGTCAGCATTGCCATCCAGAGTATCGTTACCCACTCCGCCATAAAGCTGGTCGTTACCAGAATTTCCTGACAGGCTGTCGTTACCTGCGTCGCCCCACATCCTGTCGCTACCAGCGTTGCCTAAAATCGTGTCGGCACCATTTCCACCCCACAGATAGTCGTCACCAGACAAACCATCTATAAGGTCATTCCCGTTATCCCCACGAATTGTGTCATTGCCGGTATTGCCAAATAAGGTATCATTTCCGTCAAGACCAGACATACTGACTGATGTGGAACTTTGCCAATAGTGGGCGTTAGCAGCGTTTGTTCCTGTCCAGATAGCCATTGTGAGTTACTCCCGAGCGACTTTTATTTGCACACCTTACATACCTGTATGTCGATATCGTTTCAGGAAGGTTCCCGAATTTTTTCGGCAGTAGACAGTTATTAAACTGACCCCTTCCTGACTCTCATCATAAAGTTAATGCTAAGCTAGCATTAGCTTTATCAATGCCAAGAATAGATATTTATCAATAGTTTTCTAAACAGGCCAGGGCCTTCGATAAAAGGCCAGAAGGCAGCTGACCGACTTATAATAATTTAGAGGGCGGGCGCTCAGCACAAGGCCCTCGGCATCCAGTGGCGCGGGGGCAACACGCCACAGCAAACTTGTAAGGTGCGTTGCTCTTGCAACGCACCCTACTTCCCACGGATGAGCGTCAAGAAACCAGGTTTCTTTAAGAACCCTGGTTTCTGGCCACGGGGATGTTATGTTTAATTATGCCGGCCTATTTAGGAATTGGTAATTATACAGTTTGACCGGCTGGTTGAAAGCGCTGTGTTTGCCAAACATTACCAAATATGACAATCGAACTCTATTTGGCTAACCGGCTCGCTAAAATCTTTATAAAAGGGATGTGAGTGGAGTTGAGGTTATGCAAACGCTGAGTTTCTCTGAGAATAAACAAGCTGAGCTGTTCCGGCAGCTACAGGCACAGTTGCGCGACCGCTGGCACACGATTGAGCAGTTCGACCGTGGGGATTACGATATTCTGGTCGTCCCCTCTCTCAGCCTCGATCAGCGAGAATTACAGAAGGTTGAGGGCGCAGATCACTACGAAGAACGGCACCTTTTTTCTTTAATCCGTCTGCGGAACCCCCGGACGCGGCTGATTTACGTTACGTCGCAACCCCTGCACCCCAGCGTGATTGATTACTACCTCCACCTGTTGCCGGGAATTCCCTTTTCCCACGCTCGCGAGCGCTTGCTCCTCTTCTCGACTTACGATTCTTCTCCCAAGTCCTTAACCCACAAGATTCTAGAGCGCCCCCGGCTGATTGAGCGGATACGGCAAGCATTGCGACCTGCAAAATCGTACATGGTGTGTTACAACTCCACTCCTCTAGAGAAGGAGTTTTCCTTACTGCTGGGCATCCCCTTGCTGGCGCTCGATCCCGATTTGCTCTGCTGGGGCACTAAAAGCGGCAGCCGGCAAATTTTTTCTGAGTGCGGTATCCCCCATCCCGCCGGCAGCCAGCTGGTTTGGAATGCTGAGGATCTCGCTGAAGCAGCCGCCGAACTTTGGCATGCGCAACCGGCTTTGCAGCGCATGGTGGTGAAGCTCAATGAAGGGTTTTCCGGGGAGGGCAACGCGCTGCTAGAATTGCGCCCCCTACAGGATGTTCCGCCGGCACAGCGGGTGGCGGCGATTCGCGCCAGCTTCCCCTTTTTGCGCTTCCAAGCTGCCGGCGAAACCTGGGAAAATTTCAGCAGTCGCATCCGGGAGTTGGGGGCAATTGTCGAGGCGTTTGTGGAAGGGGAAGTCAAGCGCTCTCCCAGCGTCCAAGCTCGCATCACCCCCACCGGCGAGGTGGAAATCCTCTCCACCCACGACCAGATTTTAGGCGGGCCAGATGGCCAGATTTTTCTGGGCTGCCGGTTTCCGGCGGATGAGGCTTACCGGCTCAGCTTGCAGGAATTCGCCGCGACAATTGGCATGAAATTGGCGGAAAAAGGGGCGTTGGAGCGGTTTGGGGTGGATTTTATCGCGGTGCTGCAAGAGGATGGCCGGTGGGATTTGCAGGCGATTGAGATTAACCTGCGCAAAGGCGGCACTACTCATCCTTTTATGACTCTCAAACTACTAACAAATGGTCGCTACGATCTCTCGACCGGCCTGTTTTACAGCCAGCAGGGGCGTCCGAAGTATTATATCGCCACCGACAACCTGCAAAAAGACTGCTACCGGGGGTTGCTGCCGAACGATTTGATGGATATAATTGCTTACAACCAGCTGCACTTTGACAGCAGCACGGAAACCGGCACGGTTTTCCATCTCATGGGCTGTCTGTCGCAGTTCGGCAAGTTGGGGCTGACGAGTATTGGCAATTCTCCGCAGCATGCTGAGGAGATTTACAGCAGATCGGTTAAAGTTCTCGATGAGGAAACCCAACCCACTGCCGGTGATGCCGGTTGGCAAGTCCAGCCCAGTCTCCCCATTTCGTGGTGCAGACAGGATTAATGTCTTGTTTGTAGAGACGCGACTGGGCGTTCTACAGCTGCAATTAGGAACTGGGCAATGCGGATTCAGTAAGAGGACACAACGGGAGCATCCCATTTTTGTAAACCCATCTCTTGTAGGACAGGCATCTTGCCTGTCGCGCGAGCTATTTTTTGGGCACAGGCGAGATGCCTGTGCTACAGAAAATGAATAGACTTACAAAATCGGGATGCTCCCGTGCCCAATCCCCAATTTTAATCCGT
>CAZJNL010000516.1:0-4554 GCA_964546515.1 uncultured Oscillatoria sp. | reverse complement strand
AGTTAAACAGCGTAGAGATTCAGGGAGCGGAGATATGCCTGCCGACACACAAGGGTACATCCTTTGGAAATTCTGTAGCAAAGAAATAACCCTACAACTGAATCTGATTTACAATTGACATTCCGCCGGCTCAAAGCGCTGGGGATTTTTCAGGCCCACGAACTCGAACATCCTGTACGGGCGGCACTTTTTGAGAAGCTGCCTTTCAGGCGTCTGCGCCAACCGCCCCAACTTCCCGGCACACTGCCTCTGAAAGAAGGGCGCAGTTTTTCACCAACATCCCTGTTGATTCAGGGAGAGGGCGGTAAACGCCTGCTGCCTAGGTAACGCGAGAGTCCCCGGGCACAGTTGAATAGAATGATAGCTGATGGCCTATATTTGGGCTACCCGCAATCCATCCTACCGCGTTGAAATGGTTAGCTTTCTTGGGGAAAGTTTTGTAACAGCTACCGAAACCTATAATAACTCTTGACTGCTGTCAAAGTTATCAGACGTTTCAGTTTTTTAAGGCGTCGGAAGTTGCAAGCCTTAACGGCAAAAGCTGCACAGCCTGGAGCGAGTCAGAGATAAACTCAAACCCGAATATTTTTACTTAGCGGCAATTTCTATTTAGATTTGTCAGACCGGGCCAAGGGTAAAATGGTAGCGGTATCGGGTAGAGACTTTAAACTTGATACAGAGGTAGCAATCCCGCACGCGGGTGGTTTACCCCCGACTTGAGTGGGCCATCAGATCGGCAAAAAAATTGTCGCTGTAGGGTATTATAGCACTCCTGCAGAAGAAATCTAGAAATTAGCCGGAGAAATAAATACGCAAGAAGAGTGAAAAATTGTCAGCAGAGATCGGGAGAGGGGGGTTTGGCGCTCAACAGGGGTCTGTTACCCCGTGGGTGGGGGGGCAGGTGGCGATCGCGCCCCACGGATGGGGGGTGAGGCGAGAGAGAAAGGCCCGGGGACGCCGGTGCGGCTGCCCGTGGGCGAAGGGTTGCAGGCGCACCGGCGTTAAGTTGGGGGCAAGAGGGAGAGATGATTGCGGGCCTGGTGTTTTAGAGATTGCCGTCTATTGGGGCTGAAGCAATCTCACTTTTGGGGCGGTAGTAAACCATCCCCCCTGTATCCGGGACAAAATGGCAACTTTTGTACGAGCGCCAGAACGACTGGAAGATGGGAGCGCTGGATTGTCGGTAATAGTTGCCCAGAATAGGTTTGAGAGCCGAGGTGGCAGTCTTCAGATGGTAGTGGGGAATGCCGATGAACAGGTGGTGAGCCACATGGGTGCCGATATTGTGGTGGATGTCATTGATCAAGCCGTAATCGCGGTCAATGGTGGAGAGGGCACCTTTGAGAAAATACCAGTCTTTGCCGCGATACCAGGGGATATCAGGCTCGGTGTGGTGCAAAAAGGTAACCAAGTCCAGCCAGACCACAAAAACGATGTATGGCCCCAGGTAGTATTTTACCAAAAACATCCAGCCATATTGATAGGTCAGCCAGCCCAGCAAGGAGACCATCAGCGTCCAGCAGGCGGTGCTGGTAAGCACGTCCCATTTTTCCGAGGGTCGAAACAGGGGGTTGCCGGGGAGAAAGTGGGAACCTCCCGGCCTTGCGGGAGAGCGTTTAAACAGGTAGAGGGGATAGACAAAGAGTAACGCTATATCGAAGCGGAGCATTTTTTCATACCATAGCATCTCCCGGTACTTGGTTTCCGTGACGGGATACCAGCTTTCATCCGTATCGATATTGCCAGTGTTGTTGTGGTGGGTGCGGTGACTGATGCGCCAGCCGTGGAAGGGAACGAGTATCGGCGTGTGAGCGAGATGGCCAATCAGATTGTTTAGCCATTTGCTTCGGGAAAAGGAACCGTGGCCGCAGTCATGGCCAACGACAAACAAAGCCCAGAACATAGTGCCCTGCATCAGCCAGAACACCGGCCAGAAAAACCAGGAATCCAGGTAGGTGGCCACTGCATAGAGGAGGCCAACGATCGAGACATCCCAAAAAAAGTAGGCCAGTGATTTCCAGGGGGATGGTACAAAGCAATGCGGTGGAATGGCAGCTTTCAACTCCTGTAGGGTGAATGGGGGTTCTGCCGCACCTTTGGATGAGTCCTCTGGTGGAGGATTGTTCAACTCAACTAGCTTCGATTGCACCAAAGTTCTAATTTAACCTGAGTAGAAATGACGTGCTCTATTCTACCGCTTTGCGAGTCATGGCTTCCCTGAGACAGCCCTTGTCCGCGCTTGCCTTTGACCGGCACCCCCACCCACAGCTGTCGATCACTGCTTAGCAAAGAGCGGCAGTTTTTTCTGTATTATTTGCTACTTTTATCCAGCGGGCAGATTCTTGTGGCGGTACAGGCGTGCCGCAGGGACTAGAGCAACCGGGGGCGGGGGTTCTCAGGACTAGATCCCGAATCGGGAGAGGACAGAGTTCTCGCACCCGGTGTGCTGTGCGCTCTTGCCCGGACGCCGAGTTGCAGGAAAATTGCCCTTCAGAGCGTTTCGTTTGAGCGCCCGCACGGGAGTTTTCAACGATTGCGCGTTGCAGGCGGCACTTTCAATTCTTAAACTAGCTGCGGCGCGAACCCAGAGCACCCCTGGGAAGCCACCAGCCTCTAGCCCCTAGCCCCTGTTGCTGCTGCCATGAGTTAAATTTTTCCGCTTCTGGGCAGGATGTCGCCAAAACCTGCGCCCTAGCCGATTGCCATACCCTCTTGGAAGTAGCCGCGATCGCGGCGGCGCACCGGCACCCAAGGCAATACCTTTGGTTTGACCCCAAAGCGACAGGTCAGCTTTTGCAAGTCATTGGAGAAAATCAAGTCCAGGAGAATTGTACAGACCACATGGCAGTTCAGTTTGCTCAGCTGCTCGCCCCGGCTGACAAACAGGTATTCTGGCTGGGTGCGACAGGTAGAATTGGGGGAGCAATTCACCGGCTCCTTGATTGTCCGCGATCGCCACCAGTCCTTTTTTGCCTAGCCGCTTAAATTGCTCACCAGCCGGAGAGAGCAACTCCAAGTTGAGCGCTTCTTTGAAGTTATTCGTGCCCGGATCGAAATATTGCCTGAACTGGGAGCGAAGTTTGGGACTGTCTTTGGCTTTGGCCGCAATCTTGCCAATGCTGCCGGTCAGAAAAAACCCGATTTCACCCTCACCGGCACTGACGGAGCCAATGCCGGGAATCTGCGCTTCACCCTCGATATCGATGGAGGTTTGCAGAATGTCTGCCGCCCCTTTGAGTAAAGATTTCAGACCGCAGGGCAGCAGCTCAACCTTAATCTTCTCCAGGCTTTCACTCACCTGACAGGCGATCGCTTGCCAGATATCGGTAATAGCTTGCCACAGCCGATATGTCCTGTAAATAGCTGGCAGGTTTGGTCGTCCCCCGCCTGCAGTGTGATGATTAGCTGCAATTCCCGAATCATGTTGCTTCCTCGCACCGAGTCAAAATCGATATAGGACTTCCGCTCCGGCTCGGACGCAAAATTTAGGCCATTGCTGGGGTAACAAGCTTAAAAAAACTCTCCCAATCCAGAGTCATCAAAATCTACTCTCATCCGCCCGCTGGACTTTGTAAACCAAGTAAGCTGTTAGGCTTTTAATCAGCTTGTTCGATAGAGTCGGCTCTGCCGACAGAGCCTCGTTACCAGAGTGAGGCTGGCAACGAGTGGATAGAGATGGATAGCGCAAATTAAATGCGGGGCACGCGAAAGCTTATCACTGGTTTGGGGCTCGCCCCACCCTCTGAAACGGTTGCCTTGACTGCGGTGGCAGCGACTCTGGCTGACGATCTGAATTCAGGCCACCCCATTCGGGGGTGAGCGCTGCGACTGATGTTGGCCATAAGGTGTTACCATGCCCTGCGGGGGCAGATTGCCTTCCCCCCTTGGCCAACCTTCTGCCCGCTGGCTTTGGCCCCCTAACCCCTAACCCCTAACCCCGCGCCTAGCGCCAAACCTGACGATTCACCTGACGCCCCGGGGGGAATTCTGGCAGAATTTGGTTAATTCAACAGCAGGCAGAGCCTGCAGCGGGGCGTGCCGTGGGGGCCTTGCGACTGCCTTGCATCCGCCCGCCCCGGTTAAGGGGTAAACCTGTAGGGCGAGGCTGTTCAGATTTCCCGATTGCTAATGGCAGGGGGGCAATTCTAGAAACAAACCAAAAACTAGGAGTTCCAGGCTCACTCAACAGTTATGATTAGCCAGTTATGTAGAAAGGGTAACATAAGTTTCTATAAGGGCAATTGAGAGGTAGTGGATGGATAGCATCGCATCGGTCTCTCAGTCAGAATTAGGACTCAGGCGCAAACAGCTGCAACGCGCTCGACGCCTGAGAGTGCTGCAGGTTTGCTGGCAAACACTGACCGCGGGCACTCTGGCGTGGGGTTTAGTCTGGGTGACGTGCCGGCCTGCTTGGGTGATTCACCAACCAGAGCAGGTTGTGATCGAGGGGAATCAATTCCTCTCAGCCCAGACAATTCGCTCCCTCCTGCCTGTATCCTATCCCCAGTCACTGCTGCGGCTGCAACCCGAGGTAATGGCTAAGCAGCTAGAGTC
>CAZJNL010000515.1:0-4555 GCA_964546515.1 uncultured Oscillatoria sp. | reverse complement strand
ATTGAGCTCGCCGGCATAGCACTCCACCAAAGGCAGTTGGCCGTATTCCTTAACAACCTGGATCTCTCGATGCCCGGGTTTGGCTTTCAGGCGATTTTGCAACAGCAGCACAGTGCTCTCCAAACCTTCATGAATGTCCACCCGCTTCATCGAGGCTTGATCGAGGCGAGAGAAGGTGCGCAGGGAAACGACAATCTGGCGGATGCGCTCAGCCCCCACTTTCATTGAATCCAGCAGTTTCGGCAAATCTTCCACCATAAAATCGAAGTCCAGGGCTTCCATTCGATCGGAAATCTCTCTAACCGGCTCGGGATAGTGCTTCTGGTAAAGCTGCAGCAGTCCGAGCAAGTCAGCGGTATAGTGACTGGCGTGGGAGAGATTGCCGGTGATGAAGTTGACCGGGTTGTTGATTTCGTGGGCCACACCGGCCACCAACTGGCCAAGGGCGGACATTTTTTCACTCTGAACCAGCTGGGCTTGGGTTTGTCTGAGTTCGCCAAGGGTTTTCTCTAGCTGCTGGGTTTGCTCTCTCAATCGCGCTTCCGATTGCCGCAAGGCAACCAAGGCTCGCATGCGTTCGGTAATATCCCGCAAAGAAGCCAGGAACGCCCTTTCTCCTTCCCACTCCGTTTCCACGATCCGCATTTCCGCAACGGCACTGTCGCCACCGGCTCGCCTGACGTCCACTTGTGCCTGCACAACCCGCATGTCAGAAGCCGCAGTTGCCCCAATCCCCCGGATCAGGTCGGTGTTCATCTCAGACGCTTGCCTTTCCACCACCAGCGTGCCGAATAATTCCTGGCTGAACAGTTCAGCCGCACTGTAGTTAAACAGACATTCCGCCGATGGGTTGGCAAACCGCACCCTTCCCTTGCCATCACAAATCACGATGGCATCCGCGTTCTTGTCGATGACATTGCGAAAGCGAGCCTCAGAAGCTTGCAGCTGTTGCTTGAGCTGTGCCACTTCCGCAGAGGGCAGCTCCTCCAGGTCAGAATGGCTCCTAGCCGGCAGGTTCCCGCCCAGAGGCTGCCTCAATAAATTCCAGATATAATTTACCGCTTCTTTGAGATCGGGGTCGCCGTCTTTGGCCAGATGCTGCGCCAAGTCAGGCATTTTTTTAGTCGCTCCCAGGCGGGAACTGCGGTTAACTATTTTATTAATGTGGGTTTCGTTAGTGCCGGTTATAAACATACTTCACCACTCCGGAAAGCCGGTTGAGACTGAAAACACCCTGTGAGAGCTTGGTATCTTTTTTTATATTTTTGTAACAAAAATGTTACATTCAGCGCAGAGCCAGCGGCAGGATTAACCAACGTACCAATACTGGTTCTTACTCCCCCACCCGCTAAGACCTCCGATTCCCAGCTTGTTATCTGGCAAACGCTGACAATTAAATGCTAAAAGCTCAGACGCCAATTAGGCATCGGTAAAACTTATAAATCGGGCTACCGTGAAAATACGGATGTCTTTCTCCGTAAAATTACTTAAGCACCCTGCAGTAGAAATGACAGGCTGCTAGCCGGTCGCGGAAACGCACCCTGCCGCCAGAACCTCCGTCCGCACCTCTTCCGTACCAGGGAGCAGGCCCAGCTTTCGGAACCGGTGCATCACCCCTATGAACTTCGGTTAAATACTTATAATTTGCGATAGCTTCGCAGCATTGGGGCGGCGGACATTCGCTGCGTTTCAGTAGCGTTCCCTCTCTGCCAAAGAAGCCCTATAATTTGGGTTGCTGCCCTTTTTCGGCGGACATTCGCTAATTGAAATTTAAAAGCAATTTAACGGAAACATTCTCAAACCAATGGGGTTGGCCTGCAGCAGGAATGCCAGTGCCGGTATCTGGGAGACGGAAAATGACCACATCTTCTTGGCAGCACAGCTCAAAGTAAACTTAAAAAATCCGGCGTTTCGATTTTGTTGCGGCGAATCTTAGATTAGTTAAGTAGTAGGTTGCGGCAGTCTAAAAGGTGCGATCTGAAGTAGGGTGAATTGCCGGTCATTAGGGTATCGGTGGGGGCATAAACGCAGGTCAAGTATTCAAAATCGGGGTAAATCAACCCGTTTGAAATCCTTGGAAAAACTGTTCTTTCCTTGCCTCTTGCAAAAGAAACCCGGTTTTTGGGATTACTTGACCGATTCTCTAGGACTTGCGCAGAAACGGGGTTTCTCTGACTCCCCTGGTCGTTGACCCGCGATTTGTGCGAGTAGAGAAACCCGATTTCTTCGCTCACGCCATCCTTGACGCAGGTGCCGCACTCTCAACAGTTCAGCGGCAGTTCAGCGGCAGCGTAACGGTAAAAGTGGTGCCGTGCTGGAAGCTCCCCTCACCGGCGTGACTCTCCAAAGTAATACAGCCACCGTGCACCTCCACCGACTTCTTGACAATCCCTAGGCCCAAACCGGCACCCGCCTTGTTTCCCACATTGCTGCCGCGATAGAAACACTCAAACACTCGCGGCAAATCTTCAGGGGGAATGCCGATGCCGGAGTCAGAGATGCGGAAAATTGCCACTTTCTCTCCTTCCCGGTGCCAGGTGTCTGGAAACCCCTGCAGGGGCGGGTTCGCCCCGGATATCACCGGGCCGGCTTTGATATTTACAAACCCGCCCCCACCCCGCGCCGAACCCCGCGCCGCAGACTGCCGGCACCGGACTGCTGACTCCTGACAAATGAGTTCAAAATGAATCGGGCTGCCCACCGGAGAATACTGGATGGCATTGCAGAGCAAGTTGTTGAGAATATATGCCAGCAGCTGCGCATCCATACAGGCACCGGCACAGTTGCCGCAACTGACAAACGAGATCGGGTGCTGGTTGCCATCCCTGAGAACCGCCCCTTCAACCAAATCCCGGCAGATGCTTTCCAGATCCACCGGCACCGGATGGCACTCCAGCTTGCCGGATTCAGTCCTGCCCATGACCAGAATATCATTTAACATCTTGGTCATATGCAAAGCAGCTGTTTGAATCCGCTCCACATGTTTCAGATGTTTTTGCTCCGCCCCCTTTTCCAGGTAAAATTCCAGCAAGTCAGCAGAGGAGAGGATAGCCGACAGCGGCGTCCGGAACTCGTGAGAAGTCAGAGTAATAAAGTGGGATCTCAGCTGGGACAGTTCCTTTTCTCGAACCAGCGCCTTGCCAATTTCTTCCTCCGCCTGCTTTTGCGCCGTGATATCCGCCCGGGAACCGACGAACTCCAGCGGGTTGCCATTGCCGTCCCGGATTAGCCTCACTGAGTCGCGCACCCAGCGGTAAGTGCCATCTGCGTGGAGAAACCTGTAGTCGAAGGTGTGACACTCTCGCTCGACTATCTCTGAAACGGCTGCCAAAACGCCGGCAGCGTCTTCCGGGTGGATGTGGCTGGCCCAGAAACTGACGTCTTCTGTGAATTGCCTCGGCTGATAGCCCAGCATTGCCGTGACGCTGGCGCTGATGAAGTTAGTGGCGAAATCCCCTGAAGCGCTAGCGCTGTAGATCGCAACTGGGCTCGAAGAGAGCAAGTGCTGCAGCCGCGCCTGTAAAGAGGTGGCGTGCGCCGTCTGCACCCGCAGCGCCTCCTCCATCCGCACGCGCTGCGTGATGTCGGTGGTTAAGCCATCAATGCGCACCGGCAAGCCGTTCCCATCGCGAACCACCCAAGCCCGGTCGCGCAGCCAGCGCACTTCCCCACAAGGCCAGACAATCCGGCACTCCATGTCTTTCGAGCCGGTTCTGAGCAACTGCTGGCAACTATTGAGTGCCAGCTGCCTGTCGTCCGGGTGAACGATATCCAGCCAGAGGGCGGGATTGGCAAAGAATTCCTTTGTCGGGCGTCCGTAAACTGTCTGTGCCATCGGGTTGAGGTACAGCAGTTCGCCGGTATCCACCGCAACCGACCACACCACATCTTGCAGCGAGTTGAGAATGCTCTCGAGTCTTTCTTCCGACTGTCGCAGCGCTTCTTCTGCCCGCTTGCGTTGAGTAATGTCCCGCGAAACGGCAATGATTTCCACCGGCTCCCCGGAAACCCGCCCTTGTACAGTGCGGCTGGTGGTTTCCAGCCAGATACATTCGCCATCCTTGCGGGTGATGCGGTAGCTGACTGTTTGAGGTTCGCCAGAGTGCAGCAAAGCGGTGTGAGCGGCTTTAATCGCTGGCAAATCATCCTCATGGAAAAACTCATAAACAGAATGGCCTACCAGTTCTTCTGGCTCACAGCCCAACAGCGACCGGCATGCCGGTGAAACGTACAGCAAAATTCCCGCCGGCGTGCTTGTGGAAATCATATCCGTGGCGTTCTCTGCCAGCAGCCGGTATACCGCTTCTTGATTTTGCAGCGCCAGCTCCCTTGGCGGCACCGGCACGAGAGAGCGGGTTGGCGTTGCGCCTGCGGTGTGATGTTGCGTTTCCCATGTCGGCACCGGGGCACCGTTTTCAACCCTTCCCACAAGATTGTGCCAACAGCATATGGGATTCCCTAAAGGGTCAACCTCTTGGGTTTCCATCCCCTTTATCCGGCAGCCAGAACCGATCTCGGCACGCAGTTGCTCAACGAACTCCCGGCAGCAGTCCCC
>CAZJNL010000514.1:0-4565 GCA_964546515.1 uncultured Oscillatoria sp. | reverse complement strand
AGCCGCTGAGTGTGACGCTGAGATAGCGCACAGCGGCGACTGACACTCCAGCGGTGTCAGCAGCGCGGGGGGACTCGCCAACGGCTCTGAGGGACAAACCGATGCCGGTGCGAAATAGAATATAGGTGCTGAGGGTAACCAGCAGAAAGAGAAAGTAAACCAGCGGGTCTTGATTGAAGAGTAGGGCACCGATAATGGGGATATCTTTGAGTGCGGGAATGCTGACTGTCTGAATGGCAGGCAGTTGCTGGGTGCTGCCACTGCTAAACACTATCCTTGCCAAGAAGGAAGTTAAGCCGGCAGATGCCAGATTGAGAGCCAATCCTGAGACTAACTGGTCAACTCGCAGCGTCACGCAGAGATAGGCGTGGAGCAATCCAACTATTCCCCCCGCAGCGAGGGCTGCAAGAATGCCCAGCCAGACATTGCCGGTGTAAAATGCTGCGGCGGCGCTGGCAAAAGCACCGGCTAGCATCATTCCTTCCAGCCCAATATTGAGGACGCCCGATCGTTCTGAGAAAAGCCCGCCCAAGGCGGCAAAGGCTAGGGGCACAGAGAGGCGCAGGCAGGCTGCGAGGTAATCGGTGAAAAAGGTCATATCCATTTTAGATTTTACCCTTTAGCTTCTACATTGGCTGTTGCCTGCTGTCTCTTGCCTTCGAGTGCTAAACTAATAGCAATGAAGAGGACAGTCAGCCCCTGAATGGCATAGACTACAGTCACCGGCACGCCGGCACTGCGCTGCATGACATTCGCGCCGCTGCGGAGGGCACCAAAGAAGAGGGAAGTGAGGACAGCACCGGCAATATTGCCGCGACTGAGAAAAGCAATCCCCAGCGCATCAAAGCCGTAACCGCCAGAAAACTTGTCGAACAGCCTGTATTTTAAACCCATCACCTCACCGGCACCCGCCAGCCCAGCCAACCCGCCCGCCAGCGCCATCACTAACATTATAGTGCGCTCCACAGAAATGCCGGCATATCGCGCCGCAACTGGATTGAGTCCCACCGCTGCTATTTGATAGCCCAGAGGCGTTTGCTGGAGGATCGCCCACAAAATCACCGCCGCCGCTATCGCAATTAAAATGCCGGCGTGAGCGAGACTGTTAGGCAGAATAACCGGCAGCTTTGCCGCTTCAGAAATCAGCGGCGTGTAGGGGCTGGGCGCTCCTTTTTCCATCAGTGGCCCTTGCACAAGATACCCCACAAAGTTGAGCGCGATGTAATTCATCAGCAGAGTAGCAATCACCTCATTTACGCCTCGCACCGCTTTGAGATATCCTGGAATTAACCCCCAGATTGCTCCCAGAACAAACCCGCCCAGCAGCGCCAGCGGCACATGAAGAAATGCCGGCAAACCCTGCAGGTACAGTCCCACCAGGGCACTGCCCAAACCGCCCATATAAATCTGTCCTTCGCCGCCGATATTGAGCTGACTTGCTCGCAAAGCAACCAGCACCCCCAGGGCAGTTAACAGCAGCGGAGCCATCTTAGTCAGCGTATTGCCAAATCCGAAATAAGTCGCCAGCGATTCTTGAAACAGGGCGACATAAGCCGTCACCGGATTCGCCCCAGCCAGCACAATCAATCCAGCCCCAACTAGCAGTGCAGCGGCAATCGCCACAACCGGCGATAAAAATGGCACAAAACTTGCTACAATCCGATCGCTTTTCACTCTTCCCTTGGCGTCCTACTCTTCGAGAAGCCGCTGGCGCGTCTATGGCGTCTTGGCGGTTTAACCTTCTTTCACACTAACACCCGAAACTTTCCCACCCCCCATCAGCAACCCCACCTTCTCCACAGTAGCACCCTCCGCCTCCAAAATATCAACAAACTTCCCCTCATACATTACAGCAATGCGGTCACTCATCGCCATAACCTCCTCCAACTCCGTAGAAATATAAAGAATTGCCGCCCCGCGCTCCCGTTCCGCCAGCAACCGCTGCTGCACCGATTCAGTCGCCCCGACATCCAAACCCCGCGTCGGCTGCATTGCCACAATTAGCACCGGCTCGCCCTCCAGTTCCCGCGCCAGCACCACTTTTTGCTGATTTCCGCCCGACAGCTGGCTCACCTTCACCTCTGGGTGAGACGCCCGAATGTCATATTGTTGCATAGCGTGAGCGGCGCGGTCAAGAATCGCTAACTCTTGCAAGAAAAAGTGCCGGCAAAATGGCAAGCGCCTGAAAGCTTTGAGAATCAGGTTTTTGGCGATACTGAACCCCAACACCAGACCCATTTTTTGCCGGTCTTCTGGAATGTAACCCACTTTCAGCTGCTTCCAGTGCTGGGGGGACAAATGGGTGACATCCTCGCCGCACAGGTGAATTTTTCCGGCTGTGACTGGGCGCAAGCAGGCGATCGCATCCGCCAATTCTCGCTGACCGTTGCCATCTACACCGGCAATTCCTAATATCTCACCGGCACGCAGTTGAAACGACACATCCCGAACGGCTGCAAGATGCCGGTCATCTCTGACAGTTAACTCCTGAACTTCCAGCACCACAGCACCATCTTTTCGCGGTGGTTTATTCAGCTGCAAGGAAACCTCACGCCCTACCATCAATTGCGCTAATTTTTGCGTCGTTGTGTCTTGAGTTGCTGTCGTTGCTACCACCTGACCCCGCCGCAGCACTGTCACCGTATCGCAGAGGATCATCACTTCTTCTAGCTTGTGGCTGATCGAGATAATTGTGTGTCCATTTGCCGCTAGCCGGCGCAGAATCTGGAACAAGGAATCGACTTCCTTAGGCGTCAGCACTGCTGTAGGTTCGTCAAGAATCAGCAGCTTGGCTTGGCGGTAAAGAACCTTGATAATTTCGACTCGCTGCTGGGTTCCCACCGGCAAATCCCCCACCTTGGCGCTGGGGTCAACTTCCAAGCCGTAAGACTGAGAGAGGGCTGCTATTTCCTGCTGTTTGGCTGGCAGGTTCAGACGCCAGCTTGAGCCTGTTCCCAGGATGATATTTTCTGTTACTGTCAGTTGCGGAACCAGCATGAAGTGCTGGTGAATCATGCCGATACCGAGTTCAATGGCTGCTTTGGGGGAAGTGATTTGCACCGGCACGTCTTGCAGGTAAATCTGGCCGGCATCGGGGTGGTAAAGGCCAGAAAGGATGTTCATTAAAGTGGTCTTGCCGGCTCCGTTTTCTCCCAGGAGGGCGTGAATCGAGCCGGTGGCGACACTCAGGTTGATGCTGTCGTTGGCGACAAAGGTGCCAAAGCGTTTGGTAATTCCCTCAAGGCGCAGGTATGACATAATATCAAATGCCTTTAATATTGTATCGTAACTGTCGGCAGAGCCGGCTGATTGGCATTCCCAGGCTCTGCCTGGGAACTAGGAAAAAACGAGGGAACGAGGAACTTTTAAACCTTCTTAAGGCACCAGGTATCTTTGCCGGCATCTTTGCACGGTTCAAAGGCAATCTTCTTGGAAAGGATCGCCTCTTTCGCATCGAGTGCCTTTTTCTGTAATGCTTCTGGCACCATTGCGCCAAAGCGTCCCAAACTCACGATGTCCGGTTTTTCCAGCCCAATGATATATTTTTCTCCCTTCAGCTGATTCTGTGAAGCCAATTCTGCCAGATAAGCGATGGCTAAGTCAATCCGCTTCACGGCACTGGTTAAAACCGCCTGGGGAGCGGCATCCAGCTGGTCTGTGGTGTTGCCAAAGGCATAGACTCCCTTTTCTGCTGCTGTTTGCAGCACCGCCGCCGAGGCGATATCCAGCCACTGGTAAACCACATCCGCACCTGCGGAAATTAAAGCCACGGCGGCTTCTTTCGCCTTCGCGACATCATTCCAGTCTCCCGTATAGGTGGCGCTGATTTTGATATCGGGTTTGACTGACTTGGCTCCTAATTCAAAGCCGCGCAACTCTTGCTGGGTCGCTTCAAAAGACTGGCCGGCGAGATAAGCCATCTGGTTTGTTTTGGTCAGGGTAGCGCCTATTATACCGCCAAGGTAGCTCAGGTGCATGTGATTGATGCGCAGGGCGGCAATATTCTTGCCGGTGGCGGCACCATTAACCCCCACAAAAAAAGTGTTGGGAAACTGAGCGGCTACCTGCTGAACCGCCGCATCAAATTGTCCCCCGTGAGCGAAAACCAAGCTGTACCCCCGGCGGGCGAAGTCCGAGAGCGCCTCTACTTGATCGGGTTGCGCTACCTTTTCTACATAGGCAATTTCCGCACCCAGCTGTTTTTTGACTTGGGTTATGCCCTCGAATCCCGTCTGGTTCCAGGCTTGGTCGGTAATGCTTCCCGGTATGACGATTGCTGCTTTAAAATTGTTGGTGCCGGTGGAAGTGGTTTGTGTGGTCGGAGGACTGCTGCCGCAAGCTTTCAGCAGCAGGCTGGTGCCAAGGGCTGCTGAACCGTACCAGAGAAATTGACGCCGACTGTATTTTCCCGCCATGCGAACTCCTTGAACATCACCGATTTAGAAACAGTCCCCAAGTGGGGAAGCCCTGTTATTTATAGCACTAGCCAAATTGGTTAGGACATTAAACATTGAGGGCAGGCGAGACGCCTGCCCTACGGATATATCTCGTAGTCCAGGCATCTT
>CAZJNL010000513.1:0-4567 GCA_964546515.1 uncultured Oscillatoria sp. | reverse complement strand
TCGCGTCTGGATTTATCGCGTCTGGATTTATCGCGTCTGGATTTATCGCGTCTGGGGAACGGGGGGTGAGGGTGAAGATGTTTGCAAAAATGGGTTGCCCCCCGACGGACAGGTAAAACCGCAAGCCAACGCACAACACTATTAAATATTAAAGATACCGCCGAAAGCAACCACTCATTTGCCCCAGCCCTGCGCCCCCCAGCAGCTAAAATCTCAAACCCAAACCCCCTTGCAGGGAAAAGGCGGTTCCTCCCTGTTCGCGGTAGGCGTCGAAAGCAATGATAGCATTGCCAAACACAACTAACCGGCTGTTGGGGAGCGAGTAATCAATCCCCGGTTGAATCGCAAAGCCCGTCTTGTTCCCCACCGGCGAATCCCCGCCGGCAAAAGAAATCCCCGCCCCCACATAGGTATCCGTCTGCCAGTTGAGGGGAATATCATAAGAAACCGTCGGCACCAATGCCACCCCATTCCCGTTCAGGAAAGCTTGGGCTCGCAGGGAAATGGGAACTTCCAGTATCTTGTAGCGAACAGCAATCAGAGTGGAATTTTGCCGCTCGCCGTCTCTGCGATTCACACCAAGCGATCCCCCAACCCCCACATAGCTCCCGTAAGCAGCTTGAGCGGATGCCGGTGGGGCGGCGAGCGCCAGACAGGCGGTGCCCAGTGCGATTAGCCCCACAGCCGGCAACAAACTCTTGAGACGTTCCATTTCCCTACTCCTCACACTGCCGGTATTGCACAAAACTCTGTTTTTCTGGTTTATCCTATCTTAATCGCTTGCCCGCTGGCCGGTGGAATTCCCAGCAAGCAGCAGCCATCAGGCAGTATGCAGTAAAGGCTACAGCCTATTACCACAAACGTTTATCCTCTTATTTCCGTATAATGACTTTCTAAACAGCCCCCTGAGGCGGAATCCTTCCGCAGGCGCTTGGGGCATGCACCCCAGTGGCCAGAGGCGATTTTTCATGTTTGTCTGACTCGGCTGTCCTTTTACCGCCTAGCCCGACTTCAGCCGGCCCGGCTGACTGACACCTCCAGGGTGTGTCCAGCCAGCGACATCCATTTTCACCGTGATTGCGGATTGACAAAAAGCCGGTGCTGTGCTGAGTCCGTATTTCTATCCTTAAAAAGGCTTTTCTTGACAATTACATCTCTTCAAATTTCCGTCTAATTGCGGATGACGCCGCTCACAAAAGATAAAAAATAAGCGTTAATTCCTGTTGTGGAATATTCTCAGTCAATCGGGCACTTTGATTGCGAATTAAGTAACAGGAAACGGAGAATTGCACCGGCAGTGCACAGGCGAGAAGGCTGTGCACTCAGGGCAAACGCAGGACAGGCGGGACGCCTGTCCCTGCGCCCCTAACACGCAGCACAGCCGGTACGCCTGTCCCAAAAACCAGTAGGGTGCGTTATTAACGCACCCTACAGCTTGCAACCGGCGCATAATTTTGCCTGAGTCCTCAATCAAATTACCGATTGGGCGAGGGGCATTTGGGGTGAAGCCCACCCTGAGCGCAGATATAGGAAATTTGCTGGGCGTTTAAATTTTTGGCGAATGAAAAGTCAACCCCCTGAAGGCCGGTAGAAGGCGCGGCGGGCGGCATTTGAATAAATTGATCCGGTTTGGCCGGCTTAACCTCCACAAACGTCGCCCCCTGAAAATCCGCCCCCGCCAAACTAGCTCCCCGCAAATCCGCCCCCACCAGATCCGCGTTGCGCAAGCTGGCACGCTGCAGCTGGGCACCGCTGAGATTGGCACCGGCGAGTCGCGCCGAAGACAGGTCAGAATTTTGCAGATTGCTGCCACTGAAATCCGCTCCCGACAAGTCAGCCCCAAGCCATTCCGACGCGCTTAAATTCGCAGCTTGGAAGGAAGCCCCTTTAGCCATCACCTGCCCCAAGCGAGCCCCGTGCAGATTAGCCCCTGCCAGCTTAGCCTCCCCTAACTGAGCACCCGTCAAGCTGACATCGCTCAGCACAGCTTGACGCAGATCCGCTTGCAGCAGCTGAGCGCTGCTGAGATTCGCGCCACTCAAGCGAGCGCGGAACAAATTAGCCTTATTCAGCTCAGCTCGCATCAGGTTAGCGCGATTCATCAGCGCCAGGACAAGAGTGGCTTCGCTGAAGTTCGCCTGTTTCAACTCAGCGCCGCTCAGATCCGCAATCCGGTCGTCGAAGGTGCCAAAAAGACCGTCCTCACCGGGATTGTAGAAGCGGCTCTCCCGAAAGCTGGCTCCGCTCAGGATAGAGCCTCTCAACTGAATTCCTGACAAATCCGCGTAGTCCAGCACCAGAGTGAACTGGCCAGGGCCCGAGGCGGTTTGGCCGAGGTCGAGGCGGCTGAGATCGGCACCGCCAATTTGCTCGTTGTAGAGAGTGAGAATTTTGGCGATCGTGCGCTGGGTGGTTCGCAGCCGCAGGGCAATCAGCTCCCGCTCTTCCTTCGAGCCCCCATAGCGCAGAGAATCCTGGTCATTTTTCAGAGACTGATTCAGCCGCTGCAAGTAGGGCAGCGCCTTTGGGCCGGTGCTCAACAAAGCTTGCCCAATCGCATCCATCAGCTTTGGCTCAGTTTCCAAGCTCAGCATGTCCGCTAACAGTTGAGTGGCCGCCTCCGGGTGCTCGATTGTCCCCAGGGCCAAAATCGCTCCCCGTCGCTCGTCCGGGGCGAACTTGCTAACCAGTGCCAGCAGCTTCTCACTGTCGAGCTGCTGCACCTGCCGCCAGTTCACCTGACTTTGAATGTAAATTTGGGTGCCGGCAAAAGTTGCCAGCACCGCACTCACGCCGGCCACCGTCACAATTACCAGCGTCAGACCCGGGTTTTGGCGAATCCAGTACCAAAGTCCCGGTCGCTGCCAGCGGGTTTCCGGAGTCAGGACTAGCGCGGCGATCTCTGCATCCTCATCGTCGGAGGAGTTGAAACTGTCGCGCACCTGAGAGCGCCCCAACCAGGGAGCGTCAAAACGTTTGAACCTGGGAATACTTTCCAAGGCATCGACAACAAACGTTCCCGCCAAGCGGTCGTGCAGGGTTCGACCCTTGGAATCGAACCACACAGCACAGCTGTCCGCCAGTAGCATCAAACCGGCCAGTCCAGTGAGAATTCCCAAGTCGGGCACCGCCCCACCGTAGCGCCAAAACAGGTAAGCCAGTCCCAGGGGCAGTCCGGAGCGCCCCACGCCCTCGCGCAGCAAGGCTCGCCTCCAACCGGGAGCAGCGCCGGTGGCTGTCACGACTTGCAGGCCGAACAGCGCCTTGGGAAGCGTTCTGCCGGTTTTTCCCAGTAAATAGATTTGCCAGCCGGCAGCCAGCACCGGCATCAGCAGCGCCCCAGACCAAAACAAATTGGTCAGCGGTCCGACCTGTCGCGGACGCGCCCGCACGGGAAGGGCGAAGGTTCTGGCGAGCGCCTCCTCCGCCGTGGCTAGCACTGGATTGAGGGCCACCTGCTTGCCCAACAGGTGGGATTGAGTGTACAGACCGATGCTGTAAGGAACCAGCGCACTGGCTACAATCAGAGAAACTTCTGCCGCCCAAGCACCGCAGCGTCGGGCCAGAAGTGAGAGGGGGTGGGAGTGAACCTGAAACACCTGTTTGAAGGGAGGAAAGCCTCTAGATGCGGTTGGGCTAGTCATCGGTATCTTTCACCGTCACGAGTCGTTATTGTTCGTGGCCTGGGGAGCGAGGAAGAATTTGTACGCTACATACACTATCACTCCCAGGACAGCCAGATTGAGAGCTAGGGAAATAAGCTTCACTACTGTACTCACCAGTGACAAGCCGATCAGTGCACCGCCCACAATTACTGCCACTTGGCCTACTCGGGTAAGTCCTTGATACCAGATGATAAATTGACTGTACAGCGACTGAATGGATTGAGATGTGTCAAAACTGGACTGCTGGAGTTTTTGCTGATTGAGTTCAGCCTCTAGGTTTTCCAGTTGACGCTCCAGGCGTCTGTGATCTTCAGGGTTCATGTTGTATAGTTCCAGGCAGACAGCGGACGCGACCAGCCAACCACAAACTCTCCACCGGCAGTGCCGGCTTGTCTTAGATCGTAGCGACTCTACTATAGAAGAAAAACAGCCTCCTGTGTGGTTCTCCTCCCCCCAGTCACCCCACTCGTCTGGGAACCCAGACTGTTTGACTGGAATCAGCCCCCTGCCCTGAGGGGGAGTTGTGAAATCAGGACACACCCATTTCCTCCGTACCCTAATCCTCAAGCTGGGGCGCTGATACCTCAATCGCCTTGACATCAATGGTGCCGGGAGGCGTCAGGCGCTGCAAATGACCCTGTTCCACTTTCAGCGGTTCGCCGCAGTTGGGGCACTGCAGTTGCGTCTGATTCAAGGCTGCGATCTCATAGCTGCAGACGGGACACTGGTCTTGAATCAGGTTGCGGCTCAACCACCAGCGCAACCCAAAAAATGCCAGCGCCGGCGCAATCAGAGCCAGCCCCATTAAAATCAAAATCGACTTGACCAGCCAGCCCAAGCCAATAGCGCCCAGCAACCAGATGACAAGCAACACAGTCAGCCAGTTGCCGGCGTCAGACAAG
>CAZJNL010000512.1:0-4572 GCA_964546515.1 uncultured Oscillatoria sp. | reverse complement strand
TCTTGGCTGCCACCGATCCAGCTGTAGCCGAGTTGATTCAGCGCGAACTGATGCGCCAGCGGGATCACTTGGAACTGATTGCCAGTGAAAACTTTACCTCACCGGCAGTGCTGGCCGCCCAAGGCTCCGTACTGACCAACAAGTATGCCGAGGGGTTGCCCCGCAAACGCTACTACGGCGGCTGCGAGCACATCGACGGCATCGAACAGCTGGCCATAGACCGGGCCAAGCAGCTGTTTGGTGCCGCACACGCCAACGTCCAACCCCACTCCGGCGCACAAGCCAACTTTGCCGTTTTCCTGGCCCTGCTGGAACCCGGGGACACCATCATGGGAATGGATTTGTCCCACGGCGGCCACTTGACCCACGGCTCGCCGGTCAACGTCTCCGGTAAGTGGTTCCAAGTGCGTCACTACGGCGTCAGCCGGGAAACAGAACAGCTCGACTACGACCAAATCCTAGAACTGGCAAAGCAGCACCGGCCCAAATTGATCATCTGCGGGTACTCAGCTTACCCCCGCACGATCGATTTTCAGAAATTCCGCGCCATAGCCGATGAAGTGGGAGCCTACCTGCTGGCAGATATCGCCCACATTGCCGGGTTGGTCGCCACCGGCCATCACCCCAACCCCATCCCCCACTGCCATGTCGTCACAACCACCACCCACAAGACCTTGCGCGGGCCGAGGGGTGGTATAATACTGACCGGCGACCCCTCCCTGGGCAAAAAACTCGATAAAGCCGTTTTCCCAGGCACCCAGGGAGGGCCACTAGAACACGTGATAGCCGGTAAAGCCGTTGCTTTTGGAGAAGCCCTCAAGCCAGAATTCAAAGCCTATTCTGCCTCTGTAATTGAAAACGCCAGCGCTATGGCGGCGCAGCTGATCGAGCGGGGATTCAAGATTGTATCTGGCGGCACAGACAACCACCTGATGCTCGTCGATTTGCGCTCCATTGGCATCACCGGCAAACAAGCAGACAGTCTCCTCAGCGGCGTCAACATTACCGCCAACAAAAACACAGTTCCCTTCGATCCAGAGTCGCCCTTCGTCACCAGCGGGCTGCGGCTGGGTTCGCCGGCGATGACCACGCGCGGCATGGGAGCGGCGGAGTTTACCGAAATAGCCAATATTATTGCCGACCGGCTGCTCAATCCCGAAGATGAGGCAGTTGCCCGAGATAGCCGCCGGCGGGTGGCGGCCTTGTGCGCCAGCTTCCCCCTGTACCCCCATTTAACGGTGCCAGTACCGGCTCTGGTTTGAGCTAAAGGATTTTGGCTTTTACTCGAAAGGTTTTGGGTTTTGGGTGAGAGACAGCAGCCACGGCTGATATCTAGTCCGGTTGATTAACCTCAATTAGGCAGCCCCGGGGAAGGGAAGCAGTATGCAGTATGCAGTATGCAGTGATGCCCAATGCCCCAATTCAGAGATATTATGGGTATTCTACCGAAATAGATATGACTTCTCACTCGTGACGAACGAGAGTGCTGCCTTTCTCCTGATACCAACAGACCCTCTCACCCACAAACCCCGACATTTTCCGGTAAAGCCCAGCGAGCTGTGAATGTCTGAAATATAGTAGACTCTGGCTGACACACGACTCGTCTCGCACCCTCATTATTTCAGATGCCTCTCCATGCTGTACCACCTGGTCGCATTTCTGGTTTCTAACCTCGTTGTGCTCTGGAGCACACCAGTTGTCAAAAACATTGGCCTCAAAATAGGCCGCGTAGACCAGCCTGGTGGGCGCAAAGTCCATCAGCGCCCAATGGTGCGATTGGGAGGCGTGTCTATTTTTGTCGGCACCATAGTGGCACTTCTGGCTGTCTGGAAATTGGGGGGCTTTGTAGACTACCGTGGCGCGATTCTGCCTCCCGACAAAGAATATGAAATCTGGGGCGTCACCATTGGCGGTCTGGCTTTCTTCCTTATAGGCTTGGCAGATGACCTTTTTAGCCTCTCGCCTTTTGTCCGGCTGCTGATGCAAGTCTTGGTTGCCGGTGTGGCCTGGAAAGCCGGCGTCAGCATTGATTTTCTCACGATTCCCTTTCTCGGGCTGACCCATATGGACATCCTGAGCTTGCCGATTACGGTGATTTGGCTCGTGGGCATGGCCAATGCCATAAACTGGATTGACGGTCTCGACGGATTAGCAGCCGGCGTGTCTGGGATAGCCGCCCTCGTGATGATGTTCGTCAGCCTGTTCATGCACCAGCCGGCTGCCGCCCTGATTGCGGCAGCCCTAGCCGGTGGGGCTCTGGGCTTCCTGAAATACAACTTTAACCCCGCCGAGATTTTTATGGGAGATGGGGGAGCCTATTTCATGGGCTTCACCCTCGCCGGTGTCGGGGTGATTGGCTTGGTAAAAAGCACTGCCGTCACAGCAGTCTTGCTGCCCTACCTGATCCTGGCCGTTCCGATTTTGGACATGTCCGCTGTCATCCTGTCCAGGCTGCGCGAGGGCAAATCTCCTTTTGTTGCCGACAAACGCCACCTGCACCACCGCCTGCTGCAGGCGGGTCTTTCTCACCGGTGGGCCGTCCTGTTCATTTACTCTCTCACACTCTGGGTGGGCAGTTTAGCCCTGGCTTTTTCTGGCATCGACAACGGGCTGGCTTATGCCCTCGCTGCCACTGCCCTCCTGAGCTATACCAGCTGGCGCGTCTGGAAATACGCTCGGCAATCTTAGCGCTCCCGCCACTCTCGCTTTTTGCTCCCCACCCTCGTTCCAATGGCTGGCATCGCACGCCCGCCCTTACCGGAAACGAGGATTTTGCATTTTTCAGGGCCGGCACAATCTAAAATCTAAAATCTAAAATCTAAAATCTAAAATTTTCAGGACCGGCACAATCTAAAATTTAAAATCTAAAATCTAAAATCTGCAATCCCATGAGTGCTGAAATTATCTGTGTCGGCACAGAACTGCTGTTAGGGGACATCACCAATACCAACGCCCAGTTTCTAGCGCAGCAGCTGGCGGCGCTGGGAATTCCTCACTACTACCAAACTGCAGTGGGGGACAATCCAGACCGCATCAAGCGCGTACTGGCCACTGCCGTCGAGCGCTCTCAACTGCTGATTTTCACCGGCGGTTTGGGCCCTACGCCCGACGACCTCACCCACGAGACGATTGCCGACTTTTTTGGCGCTCCTCTGGTTGAGCAGCCGGCAGTTCTCGAAGACATCGCCGGCAAGTACGCCGCTCGCGGACGCCAGATGAGCCCGAGCAACCGCAAACAAGCCCTGATTCCAAAAGGTGCCGAGATTTTGCCCAATACAGCCGGCACGGCACCGGGCATCATCTGGCAGCAGAGCACCGGCGTGGAGGTTCTCACTTTTCCGGGCGTACCGGCAGAAATGCAGCGGATGTGGCAGGAAACCGCTGTTCCCTATCTCAAAAGTCAGGGCTGGGGAAAGGAAATTATTTACAGCCGGACGTTAAAGTTCTGGGGCATCGCTGAGTCAGCTTTGGCGGAAAAAGTGGAGAGTTTTCTGCACCTGTCTAACCCGACGGTGGCTCCTTACGCCAGTGGGGGTGAGGTGAAGTTGCGCATCTCAGCATTAGCGGGTTCAGAACCAGAGGCGCTGCAGCTGATTGCGCCGGTGGAGCAACAGCTGCGACAAATCGCCGGAAATGACTGTTTCGGGGCGGATGAGGAGACTCTGGCGTCGGTGTGCGGTGGCTTGCTTCTCGATGCAGGTCAAACCCTGGCCGTGGCCGAATCTTGCACCGGCGGCGGCATAGGCCAGATGCTGACGGATGTGGCCGGCAGTTCTAATTATTTTCTCGGCGGCGTTATTGCCTATGACAATCAGGTGAAAATTTCCCTGCTGGGGGTGAGTTCGGAAGATTTGGCGCTTGCCGGTGCGGTGAGTGAGGCGGTTGCCCTGCAAATGGCTGCCGGTGTCCGCACGCGGCTGGGTGCCAGTTGGGGGCTGAGCGTCACCGGCATTGCCGGGCCATCTGGCGGCACAGAGGCCAAGCTGGTGGGTCTGGTTTATATTGGACTGGCAGGGCCCTCTGGTGAGGTGGTTTGTTTCCAGTACCGGTTTGGTGCCATGCGCTCTCGCGAGCAGGTACGCCACCTCAGCGCCCGCACCGCCCTTGACCACCTGCGGCGAAAATTACTGGCCGGAGTGCATAAGCCAGCTCACCCCTCGGCTTGATCATTTTGGATGATTGGTTATCATGTAGGAAAGAACTAAATTCACCGCTTGAGTGGCTTGACAGTTTACCACCTGTACGAGCGGGAATTCAGGTACGATTTAAGGAGCTGTCTGTTCAATGGACTACATTGAGAAGGTGCTGGAAAAACTTAAGGAATGGGCTCGCAAGCTAATTGAGGCGCTGCTAGGCCCGGACGTCCTGCCGGAACCGGAACCCATTCCCATACCAGTTAACGATCCCAAGCACCGCCGGCAGATCCGTTTCGTTGAGAGTTCGACTGTTGCGAAACTTAAGTATCCTGGTGCTGCACGGGCCAAATCTCAACCTCCTGGGCCAGCGAGAGCCAGGAGTGTATGGCACCGTGACTTTAGATGAAATCAACCGATTGTTAGAACAGGAGGCCCA
>CAZJNL010000511.1:0-4580 GCA_964546515.1 uncultured Oscillatoria sp. | reverse complement strand
TCTCAAGCATCCCTATTACTGGTCTGGTTTTACCATGATTGGCAGTCCGTGGTAATATGAACTGCCCCCAGAAACCCCAGAAACCGGCTTTCTAAGCCGCCTAGCAGAAACCGGTTTTCTGATACTAAGTTGGCTAACTTAGTATTAGATCCCCCCCTAGCCTCCCCTTAAAAAGGGGGGGACATTTTCTTGCGCCCCCCTTTTTAAGGGGGGTTTGGGGGGATCTGGATGCTTAGACTTGTAGGTGGCAACTTGGGTTAACACCTAACCCCTAACCCCTAACCCCTCTACCGAAGCCAACCTTTCAAGCGTTGGGCGACTTGGGGCAGGCGGAGTTTTCGCATCGCCCTGGCTTGGATTTGACGCACTCGCTCGCAGGAGAGGTTGAACAGGCGGCTCACCTCTTCTAAGGTGTGGGTTTCACCATTAGTCAGCCCGTAGCGCAGGGCAATGATATCTTGCTCTCGCTCGGTGAGCACGGATGCGATCACCTCCCAAATCTCCTGACGCATCATGCTTTCACTCATCTGCTCCTCTGGAGATGGGGTGTCGTCATCTTCGAGCAAGTCCACCAGTTCTGTATCTTCTTCTTGACCAATTCTATGGTTGAGCGACAGGGTTTGCTGCTGCAGCTGCAGGAGTTGGCGCAAGTGTTTGGGGGTTATTTTTAAAGCCTCCGCCAGTTCTGCTTCTGTGGGATTGCGAAGCAGCGAGCGCCTGAGATCGCGAGAGGCGTGTTTGAGTTTGTTGAGCTGCTCGACGATGTGCACCGGCAAGCGAACGGTTCGCGAACTGTTGGCGATGGTTCGCGTAATCCCCTGGCGAATCCACCAGTAGGCGTAGGTAGAAAATTTGTAGCCTTTGTCTGGATCGAACTTTTCTGCGGCGCGATTCAGTCCCAAGGCTCCCTCTTGAATCAGATCCTGAAATGCCACCCCCCGATTGAGATATCGCTTGGCGATCGAAACCACTAATCGCAAATTGCAGCGAATCATCTGCTGTTTGGCAAGCCTGCCCGCCTGCTGGCAATTTTCCAGCTGCTCTTCGCTCAGCCCCGCCGCTGCTGCCAGTTCTGCCCGGGTGGGGGGGCGACCCAATTCGGCTGCTAATTTTTGCTGGAGAGCCTCCAGGGCTACCAACTCTTTGACGCAATGCCCTAACGCCACCTCTTCCTCTGGGTTCAGGAGTGGATAGCGTGCCATCTCCTTAAAAAAGGAGCCTACGGAATCATCTGACGCTGTTTTTTCGTATCCGGGTAAACGTTGAGCCGCCGCAATTTCATCCACTGATTTTTCCTCCTGCTAAGAGTGCTTCAGCTGGAGAGAGTTCTGCCGGAGCCATGTTCAAATTAATCAATTTAATTTTCAAACGCTCGCTATCAGCAGCGCCGCCAAAGCAGTCGATTATTGAAGTATTATTATTTAATTGTAATGAGAACCTACTTATAGTATACTTGTTCGCATCGGCTTTTGCCAAGAGATAAAATCGCTCCCTGACGGCTCGATATCAACTGGGCGCTCGCCAGAATACCTGAAACTGCACAGCCGCGCTCAGGGCTGACGGGGCAAACGGCGACGGGTGCCAGCCGCTCGCCACTGCAAGGGAGCGCAGGCTCTCAGCCTTCCCACAGGGTGCCGCTGCGCGTTCCGGCGCTGAAAATGCCGGTGACTTGCAATCATGCCCGGGGGCTAATGGTTGGCGGTTGCGGGAGCGCGGTAACACTGACCCACTTTCCGCCGGCCCCCGAAAAGTGGCCAATTATCAACGCACAACCAACAACTCCTGACCTTGGCAGTATGTCTAACTATGATTTTGACTCAGACACCGGCTTTGTGGCAGAGCCCGAGACGGCTGGCGATAGCGAGCAGGCTCAAGCAGGTGTTGTGGCGGAGCCGGGGGCGTCTTACGAGGCTCTTGTCGGTGTTGAGCGGTGGATTGAAGTATTGCTGGACTGTCCGGGTGTCCAAAAGACAAGTCCTGAGGACGAGGAGAAACTCTCTGAGGGTGAGGAGAAACTTTTCACCTATCGGGTGCCACCGGAGCTAAAGGTGCAGCCTGGGGATATCGTCAGCGTGCCGTTTGGGCCGCAACAGCTGAGCGCGATTGCCATCCGTTTCGCTCACCAACTGCCGACTGGTTTAGCCCCCGAAAAGGTTCGCGACGTTGAAGATGTGATCGTCGCTTTCAGTTCTTTACCGTCGGCGTACCGGCAGCTGCTCGAACGAGTGTCGTATTACTACTGCACGCCGATCATTCAAGTGATTCGGACAGCCCTGCCCCCCGGTTCCCTGGCACGCTGGCAGCGACGCATTCGCCTCAACGCGGCGGCAATTCCCGCCGGTGCGGACATCTTCCTGAAAAATTCAGCCGCCCGCCAGATTCTCGCTCTTCTGCAAGCGTCCAAAACCGGCGACCTCAGCTGGCGGGAAATCCAGCGACAAGTCAAAGGTGCCGAGCGGGGATTGCAGCAGTTGCGCCAGCGCAATTGGGCGGAAAGCTACTTGGAGCAGCCCAAACAGCCGCAACCCAAACGCCAACTCGCTGCTATTCTAATAGGCGATGCCGTTCCCGGAGTTGACCTCACACACCGGCAGCGAGAAGTTTTAAGGGAAGTTTTAGCAGTCCTCAGGCGCAGGGAAGGCGCAGTGTGGCTGACTGAATTGCAGCTTCTTTGCCGGACAACTGCCAAAACTCTCAAAGCCCTCGAACAAACCGGCTGCTTTGCCATCGAGGAGCGGGAAGTGTTGCGGGCACCGGCACAGCCTGCCCAAACACCAGACCAGCCCAAAGACTTGACAAATCACCAGCAACATGCTTTAGAAGTTATCACCAATTTAAATGGCTTCGCCCAAGTGCTGCTGCACGGCGTCACCGGCTCTGGCAAAACAGAAGTTTACATGCAAGCGATAGCGCCGGTGCTCCAGCGCGGGCAGTCCGCCCTCGTTCTCGTCCCGGAAATTGGCCTCACTCCGCAGCTCACCGACCGCTTCACCGCCCGCTTTGGCGATAAAGTTGCGGTCTATCACAGCGCCCTCTCTGCCGGTGAGCGCTACGACACCTGGCGGCAAATGCTCCAGGGGGTTCCGCAAGTGGTAATCGGCACGCGCTCAGCCATATTTTCCCCCCTGCCCAATCTCGGTCTGATTGTCTTAGACGAAGAATACGATGGCAGCTACAAACAAGACCAACCCGCCCCCACCTACCACGCCCGCAACGTCGCCAAGTGGCGTGCCGAATTGGCCAACTGCCCCCTGATTCTCGGTTCCGCCACGCCATCGCTTGAAACCTGGCTGGAGATTAGATGGGGAAAAGGGGAAACGGGAAGCACCGGCTCTCTTGTAGAACGCCGAATCGCGTCTTTGAATTCCCAATCCCCAAATCCCGAAATACCGGCATCCCGCAAAACCCATTACCTGTCGATGCCAGAGCGCATCCAGTCGCGCCCCATGCCGCCGGTGGAAGTGGTGGACATGCGGCAAGAGCTGCTGCAGGGGAATCGCTCTATTTTTAGCCGGTCGCTACAGCAAGCCTTGCGCCGGCTTTCCGCAACCCGCCTGCAGGGCATTTTGTTCATCCACCGGCGCGGGCACAGCACGTTTGTCTCTTGCCGGAGCTGCGGTTATGTGATACAGTGCCCGAATTGTGACGTAACTCTTGCTTATCACCGCACGCACGAGAACGCCGCACAGCTGCTGCGCTGCCATTACTGCGGCTACAGACAGCTGCACCCAGAGCGGTGTCCAGAATGCAGCTCTCCTTATTTGAAAGCTTTTGGGAGTGGGACGCAGCGAGTGGAGCAGGAATTGGGCAAGGAGTTTCCGCAGTTGCGCGTGATTCGGTTTGACAGCGACACGACTCAGAGGAAAGGGGCGCACCGGGAGTTGCTGGGGCGATTTGCCAATCGGGAAGCGGACTTGTTAATTGGGACGCAAATGCTGGCAAAGGGGCTGGATTTGCCGCAGGTGACGCTGGTGGGGGTGGTGGCAGCGGATGGGTTGCTGAATATGTCGGATTACCGAGCTGCAGAGAGGGCGTTTCAAACTTTGACGCAGGTGGCGGGGCGTGCCGGTCGGGGGAATGACCCGGGGCGGGTGATAATTCAAACTTATACGCCGGAGCATCCGGTGATTGGCGCGGTGCGCCGTCACGAATATGAGCGGTTTGTGGAGGGGGAGCTACTGCAGCGCTCGGCGCTGAATTATCCGCCATACGGGCGTTTGATTTTGTTGCGGCTGAGCGGAATGGAAGCAGGGATTGTGGAGAGTTCCGCACAGCGGGTGGCGTCGGTGCTGCAGCCTGCTTCTTTGACTCCGGTTGAGGAGCGATACGAGTTGCTCGGACCGGCACCTGCGCCGGTGATGCGGGTGGCGAACCGCTATCGCTGGCAGATTTTGCTGAAGTTTCCGCCTGGGGTGCCGGTGGTGCTGCCGGATTTAGGGCAGTTGCGGGATCTGTGTCCGAATTCGGTGAGTTTGGCGGTGGATGTTGACCCGCTGAATTTGGGGTGATGTAGCAGATTCCAACTGAGTGAGGTACAGATATTCGATCCCCCCCCAAAACCCCCCCAAAAAAATGGGGGG
>CAZJNL010000510.1:0-4580 GCA_964546515.1 uncultured Oscillatoria sp. | reverse complement strand
CCCATGCCCCATGCCCAATGGTTAGGGGCTGGGTTTTAGCAGGGATAGCACGCTCACTGCGAACGCCAATCCATCAAATTTCATAAAATCCGATAAAATAGTTTTTACAAATACCCGGCTCAAGACAGGTTTTGTATATATGCTTTCTTCCGTAAATAAAAAATGTGTGCCCAATGGGCACACAAAGTAGCCCTGACAGTTGGGTGCCCCACGCCCCATGCTCCATGCTCCATGCCCTAACCCATGTATCTCAAAACACTGCATCTGCGACAGTTTCGCAACTACCGAGAACAGCCGGTTGAATTTTTAGCGAGCAAAACGATATTGGTGGGCGACAACGCGCAAGGGAAATCCAACCTGCTGGAAGCGGTGGCGCTGCTGGCGACGCTCAAAAGCCACCGAACGGGACGCGATCGCGACCTGATCCGGGAGGGGGAAGCCGCCGGCAGCATCGCGGGCACCCTGGCCCGACAGACGGGGCCAGTGGAGCTGGCCATAACCCTGCGCAGCACCGGTCGCCGCACCTGCGCTGTCAATGGTTCATGCGTGCGCCGCCAGCTGGAATTTTTGGGCATCTTGAATGCGGTGCAGTTCTCTAGTCTGGATTTGGATCTGGTGCGCGGCGGGCCTGAACACCGGCGCAACTGGCTGGACGCTCTGGTAGTGCAGCTCGAACCGGTATACGCTCACTTCTTGCAGGAATATCACCAAGTTTTGCGCCAGCGCAACGCTTTGTTAAAAAGAATTCAGAAGTCAGAAGTCAGCCGTGAGAGTGCGGAATTGGCGCTCTGGGACGCCCAACTGGCTACCACCGGCTCCCGCGTCACGCGGCGGCGGTCGCGGGCCATCGAGCGGCTGGCTCCCCTGGCGAGTGTTTGGCACCAGCTGATCAGTGGCAGGACTGAGAGACTGGAAATTAGGTACGCGCCTAATATCGGGGCGGTTTATGAATTGCCGGTGCGCGACGATCCGCAAAAGGTGCGGCAAGCTTTTCTGGAGCAAATCCGCCAAAAAGCTATCGCGGAATTGCACCAGGGCACCAGTTTGGTAGGGCCCCACCGAGACGAAGTTGAGCTGATTATTAACGGTACGCCGGCAAGGGCGTATGGCTCTCAGGGACAGCAGCGGACTCTGGTTCTGGCGCTCAAGCTGGCTGAGTTAAAGCTGATTGAAGAGGTGGTGGGGGAACCCCCGCTGCTGCTTCTCGATGATGTTTTGGCTGAGTTAGATCCCTACCGGCAGCACCAGCTGCTTTCGGTAATCCAGGAGCGGTTTCAGACTCTGATCACTACCACTCACTTGGGGTCTTTTGAGGGAGGGTGGTTGAAACAATCCCAAATTCTCTCCGTTTCAGGGGGGAAAATACTATAATTTCCGGTGGATTGATAAGTTTTTTAGTGAACCGCATTGACGCCAAGATCGCCAAGAAGGAAGAAGAAAATACCTCGTAGTCCAGGCGTCTCGCCTGTCCCATTGTCGTAAACTGACTGTCTGTTGCTGTGTGTGAGTCGGGCCGGCACAAGTAAGCCTTCAGAGGTGGGCGGCGAGAAACCACTATCTTTAAGAATACTGGTTTCTGGATGGGAGCAGGGTATTGGGCACGCTGGCATTGGCAACAGGACACGGAACAATCTCCAATGCGCCATGCCAGAAGCCCCATGCCAGAAGCCCCATGCCCGCCCCTTAGAATTTGTCGGTTTCTGGTGCGGACATTCCCGCACCGGGCTGATTGAGGAAGAAGTTCTTGGCGGCTTCATTCTGGTAAATGCAGCTGATCTGGGGCGAGCCCTCCAGAGTGCCGGTGAAACCAAAAGTATTCATGCGATTTTTACAGTCGCGCACTTCGTCCGATTTGATCAGTCCTTTTTGCTCCAGAATCGCCCAGTTATTCGTGCGCAGCACGCAGCCCGGTCGCATGCTGGGCTGAGCGACATAGACATTAAACGGATTGAGCGTCATAAAGATGCGGGCGTCCATAACGACGGCGCTGGCTCCATACTGGATGCAGAGTTCAGGATTCGGCGCACTGCGGTCAATCACTTCGCGGGAGGCGACGTTTTCGGGGCTGAGGTTGGCTGTGGAGCTAAAGGCAATGCCAATGCCAACGCCCAAAACAAAGGTACCGCCAAACAGTGCTAGGGATGTGTAATTGAAACCGGAATCGCTAGGTTTACGTTTCATGGGGGGTCAGTAGGCGAGGTGTGTCTTGAGGGGAGTGAGTGGGGGTAGGAGAGTTGCAATGGCTCTGCTTTGATATTTCAGCACGAGATGCGATAATGAGACGGAATAATAAGACGCGATAAATCGCGTCTCTACAAGACGCTATTGAGATCCTGGCGTGTGAGGCGCTTTGACGGCAAGTCATGAATCCCGCCCGCTGGGCACTCAGGCCAATATCGGTGTCCTGGAAAAATCACGGGTGCCGCCATCTTGCTGAAAATAGGAAGGCATGCTATAATAAAGAGTCTTGGATGGGCTGGAAGTTGCCTCTCGATTGCGCCAGAGCTAAGGTTTGGAGACAGTAACTGCTATGAAAGAATCTGAAATACCCAAAGCCCAGACCTTAGGAGAGTGGGCTTACCAGGCAATTGAGAAACACTTTGAGAAAACTCTCAAGCACGAAGCGGATGTCCTCAAGGACAGAGATCCGGAAGCGCTGCACCAAATGCGGGTGGGGATGCGCCGGCTGCGCTCAGCGGTGACGGGTTTCGCACCGGCACTGGACCTGCCGAAAGCAGCCCAAGAGAAGAAAATTGCTAAAATCGCCCGCAGGCTGGGAGCGCTGCGAGATTTGGACGTGATGCTGTCAGCGCTGTCGAGCCGGTATAAACCCAGTTTACCCCCTGAAGAACAGGACTGTCTGGACACGGCTTTAGAGCGCTTGGCCAAACAGCGGCGTGAAGCTTTCGCACAGGTGGAACAAACCCTGCACCACCAACCCTACAAAAAGCTGAAGCAGGCTTTCAAACAGTGGCTGAAAAAGCCAGCGTATCAGGAAATCGCTCAGCTGCCAATTCAGGAGGTGCTGCCAGATTTACTGCTCCCGCAAGTGAGCCGGCTGTTTCTGGAGCCTGGTTGGCTGGTGGGGGTGAAAGTCTTTGACGCTGAAATTCCGCTCTCTGAGGAGTTGAAGCTCAAAGCTGTTGAGGAAATTTTAGCCTCAAGAGGACCGCTTGTGCACAACCTGCGCAAGCAAGTTAAGCGCGTGCGCTACCAAATGAGCCTGTTTACAGGACTCTATGGCTCTAGCTATGCGGCAGGTGTCGAAGAGATCAAGGAGATCCAAGAAGTCTTGGGTGAAATTCAAGACAGCATGGTTCTAGCAGAGGTGCTGGCGGATGTGTTGGATTCCTCGATTAACAGCGCCCTGCCGGCTCTGGCCCAACAGCTGGCCCAAACCCGCTACGAGGCGTGGCAAAAGTGGCAACCCCTGCAGCAGCGCTATCTGAGTCGAGAAACGCGGCAAGCCTTGCGCTGTGAATTTCTCCAGCCGCTAGAGGCGTCGGGGAACGGTCAAGTGCCGGCAGTGCCTGAGTCTGCGGATGGGGCAATGAATTAAAGATGAAAGCTTAAAAATTTTTTTAGGGTACTTTTTGTTCGTTTTTTTGTGTGGGCGGGGCAATTTTTTAGTGCGCGGTTGCGGGGCTGTTCGGTAAGTTCCTGGCTGTAGGGGCGGGTTTATAAATAGCCGGTGCGGCGAGCGAGAGATTTCTGGTAAGCCCATCCGTACCAGTGTTCTGGGAGCTTTCTGGCAGGAAAGCTGGCGGTCATGGTTAAGGGCTGCCTGGAAAATTTAGTGTGTCGCTAATCAAAGGATTACCTGGATTTTACCTGGGCTGTTTAAATTGGAGGCGAGGTTTTCAAACCAGTGTTTCCTGGCTGGGATTTACAGGCATGAGCCCCACTTCCAGAGCGATTCTAGAAACAGAGGCGCAGGACGCAAGCGTTGAGCGCAGCTTGCACTACTATTCCAAGGGGGAACCGATTCCCACGAAGTCCCAAGGCGTCTGGCAGGTTTGCAAAGGGTTAGTGCAGCTGAGCACTCTTTATCCGAGTGGTGAAGAGGGGTTGCTGGGTTGGGTTGGGCCTTCGATGTGCTTTGGCCCGTGGTTAACGTTCTTGCACATTTACCAGGCTAAGGCAGTTTCAGATGTATACTTGATGTGGTTTTCCCAGGGCGAGATAGAAGCTTCGCCCCAGCTGTCTCACCTGCTTCTCCCGCAACTGAACCGCCGGCTGCGGCAAATGGAAGCTTTGTTAGCGATTTCGGGACTGCGACGTGTGGAGGATCGCTTGCACCAGCTGTTGGTGCTTCTGAAACAGGAAATTGGCCTGCCGGTGGCGGGAGGAACTCGTCTGAGTATTCGCCTGACGCACCAGGATATTGCCAGCGCCATCAGCACCAGCCGGGTTACTGTGACGCGACTCCTCGGACAGTTAAAGCAACAAGGGCTGATTGCTATTGACTCCAAGCGCCACATTATCCTGAAAGATGCCGGTTTTGCAGGTGCGGCTGGCGCTACAGTCCTGCGTGCCTGATGTCTTTGGTTATAATTAGACCGGCACGAAATAAACGGAAC
>CAZJNL010000509.1:0-4582 GCA_964546515.1 uncultured Oscillatoria sp. | reverse complement strand
GGGGGAGCGGGGGAGCGGGGGAGCGGGGGAGCGGGGGAGCGGGGGAGCGGGGGAGCGGGGGAGAGAGATTGCAGGTTCTTTGGGCGCGGTAGGAAACACAACCGATGCTACCGGAGATAATATTATATCTTATCGAGCTAATTACACTCCCCATTAATATTGCTCCCCATTCCCTCTCGTCCTTGGCGCTCCAACAGCTGGGCCGGTTCAAATCAAAATCAATTAGCAATTAGCGCAATTAACTGTGAGCCAGAGGCAGTACAAACTGGCTCACCGTGCGGCCATCATCCATCTGCGAGAAATGCAACTCGCCCCCCATTTGCAGGATCAGGCACTGACAAATAGCCAGATGCAGTCCCGGTGGCAGGTCCAAACTGGAGGGAGCGAGGACATCAGCAGAGCGACCGGCCTGGAGGTCGGCGATTAGCTCTGGTGGCAGAACCCCACTGTCAGTCACCGACAGATCGGCGCAGCGCAAGTCGAGAAGCCGGCACCAGATATCAATCCGCCCCCCAGGCGGCGACCGGCGGCAGGCAGCCAGCAACACCTCGTGGACAGCCCACTCAATTTTGAGAGCGTCGCCGCTAATATTCATAGAACTCTCACCGTGAACCTGACACCAGAGCTGGTGCTGGTGAATCACCGGCCCCAAGCGATCGAGGACTCGCCGCAGCAGACTGGCAAGAGGAATAATTTCCCGGTCGGCGTGCAGACGCCAGCGCTCCTGTTTGAGCACAGGGCGAACCGATTCCAGAGAATTGCTTAACTGCCGCAGGATCTGTTCGAGACGCATTACCTGCAGAGAACCGAAATTGCCTTGATGATGGGCGAGATCGGTGAGTTTTTTCACCCCCGACTCCACAACGCGGTAGAAATCCTCATAGCGCCGGTGCTTGTACCAGTTGAGACATTCCAAATCTTGCCGCTGCGACTCGAGGGTGTGCGCCAGCATCAGGTAGCGGCGCGACCAAGCCAGCTGGGACACTAAAAAACTCATCGCCTTGACAGCGGTTGCCGACCAGTGGCGCTCCGAGTGGTCCGCCACCAGGGCGATGCCGGTCGGCTGGTGCTCCGGACCGGTGCGCAGCGCCATCACAAGAATCTGGCCAATACCGGGGCCAGAGAGCCAAGTTTTAGTTTCCAAGGGCAGATCGCTCGCCCTCACCGGCAGAGGGCCTTCCGCTTGCAGCAGCGCCCACTGAATCAGGGCGTCCGTGTGGACGGGGACAGTGGCCTCTAAGTTGAGCGCGTACTGCGAACTGGCGGCGACCTCAGCGGCAATCCGCGCCACCTTGCGACCCCGCGACCAGGTTCCCAGAGCGGCGAGGGGACAGGCGAGGAATTCAGCCAGCTGCTTGACAGCTAAACGTTCCAGCTGCTCCAGAGACAGAGAAGTCCGCTGCAGAACTACAAGACCCGACTGGACAGTATTCAACAGATGCTGGTCTTGCTCCCGGGCGGCGTGCAGCTGCCACTGGTGCACAACCAGACCGATCTGCCGGCTAACCGCAGTAACGAGTTCTCGCTCTGTGGCATTCCAGGTGCGGGGAGCCTCGCAAGTCACCAGCAACACCCCCTCCGGGGTGCGACCGGTGCCGGTGGTGGCCGTGAGCAGCGATTTCGCCCCGCTTTCCAGGAGAGTGGTGCGCCAAGCCATCAACTTCAAATCCTCAGTCCAATTTTCGATGGCAATCGCTTCCGGACTGTCCAGCAGCAGCTTACTGTCTAGCTCACTGAGAGCCAAAAGAGGCGAAGGCAGCAGTCGCCGGGAAGCGGGCTGGTTTTGATAGCAGATGTCAAAATGATTCCGGTCGCCGTTGTGGAGCAAAACAACAAACCGGTCGGCTTTCAGGCGCTCCAAGAGTGCGAGTCCAGCAGTTTTCAGAGTTTCGTGCCAGTCCGAGTCAGTGTAGATAGCGCGGGCGATGCCGGCAGTTAAATCCCCATCCAGCTTGACTCGCTCAATGGCTAGCTCCATCTCCGCCACAGGAGCGACCAGGGCCAGGAGTTGCGCCGCACCCCGGACGTAGTTTTTTTCGTCCTCCAGCCAGATGCGAGCGTCGTTGCCCTCCACCGCCAGAAAGCCCAGAATTTCCTTCTGAAACACGATCGGAGCCGCCAGCAGGGAGCGGGCCCGAATCTGCTGCATCAGACGGGCCGTGACATCCCCCTTCAGGGACGAGTGAGCCTCCCCAATTGAGACCATTTGGTCTGAAAGCAGCGCTTGATAGAAGCAGCCCAAGTCCGACAGCATCAGCCCGGAAGCTGATTGATTTTTGGTGCCAATTGGCACCATTTTTTGATGATTGCTCACCCGACACCAGAAGTAGCGCCGCTCTGGGTTGTACCAGTAGATATTAGTTCGGTCAGGGGCTACAAATTTGTGGGTTTCCTCAACCGCAGCCGCCAGACACAGGTCGAGGGTGCTGAGGGCACCGCGATCGGTTGACGCCAGCAGTTCGCGCAACTGGGTGAGCAGCTTTAGCAGAGACTGGTCGGGATGCTTGGTTTGCTGCCTGAGCCAGTCCGTCTCAATCTGGTACAAAGCCGCCGCCAGTTCCCCCAAAACGATCGACAGCCGAGCCTTTTCTTCCGCTCTGGGGGACACCCCCCACAGATTAGACCCCAGTAAAGCGACGCCGAAACAGCGGTCTTTGTAGCGCATGGGAAAAATCAGCGTCCCCTGGATGCCAAATTGTTGAGCCACCTTGCGCCATTCCCCAGCCCGCAATTCTTCTCGCAAGTCCGGGACGCCCACGGGGCGCTGCTGGATCACCACCTGCTCCAAGAGGTCGCCGGGAGTGAGGGGAAACCGCTGCTTGAACAGCGAGAGGTCGCCGTTTGGAATCCGCCCCCCCTTGCCCAACAGCCGGTGATCCAGGCGGTCGTAGAGGCCAATCCAAAGCAGTTTGCACTCAAACTCGGCTTCCAGGTAATTGAGGGTGGTTTCAATCAAAACATCGACATTCTCCTCTTCCCGGAGAGTCTCGAGGGTGCGCCTCAAGGCAACGAGCTGTGTTTCGCAGGACGGCGGCTGTTTTTGCTGACCCATTTTATCTATCGACCGGTACTGCCGGTCAGGGAACACTTTCGCCCCCCTCAAAGCTGAGGAGAGCTTTTGGATAATGGAAGCCCGGATAATGGAAGCCCGGATTTTGGATTGATTGTTTTGCCCGATGCCGGATGCCCGATGCCGGATGCCGGATGCCGGATGCCGGATGCCCGATGCCCCACGATCACCCAGCATCTGTGATATAATTCCATCCTGGCTTGCCTACCCTGACTTTGGCCTCGACCTTTGGATATTTATCGCTCTGCTGTACGTCCTATTTTGTTTTCTGGATTGAAAGCCGATCCAGAGTTTTTGCACCATCAAACCCTAGAGACACTCAGCTGGCTAGACCGGCACCGGCTCACCCCCCCCGCCAACTGGATTCTAGCCCGTTTCCAGCAGTCCTGCTGCCTGCAGGACCCCCGCCTGGAACAAACCCTCTGGGGCGTGAGATTCCCCAATCCCGTTGGCTTGGCAGCTGGGTTTGATAAGGATGGTGCCGCGGCCAGTATTTGGCCCAATTTTGGCTTTGGCTTTGCTGAACTGGGCACCGTCACCGAGCACCCTCAACCGGGGAACCCGCGCCCCCGACTGTTTCGCTTGCCCCTTGACTCGGCGGTCCTGAATCGCATGGGCTTTAACAATCAGGGCGCTGCAGCAATGGCAGCAAAGCTGTCCTCTGTTAGGGGCCTGGCTGAGGCCGCGATTCCCACCGGCATCAATCTCGGTAAATCCAAGGTAACACCCCTAGAGTCAGCACCGGCAGACTATTTAGCTAGTTTTCAGCTGCTCAAAGACTGGGGTGACTACTTTGCTGTCAATGTGTCCTCTCCCAATACGCCCGGACTGCGATCGCTCCAGGATGCCTGCCAGCTAGCCGGCATCTTGGACGCCTTGCAGCAGGAAAACCAGGGTCTTAAACCAATTTTAGTCAAGATTGCGCCGGATCTGGAGTGGGAAGCCATCGCTCAGGTCATAGAAGTGGCCCAAACCTACCAAGTGGCTGGGATTATTGCCACCAACACCACTGTCAGCCGCGAAGGATTAAAGACAGACATTATACAGCAAACCGGCAATTCTGTCAAGGAGGAAGCGGGCGGCATCAGCGGAGTTCCACTGCGCCAGCGCTCTACAGAGGTAATCCGGTTTATCTGGCAAAAAACCCAGGGGAATCTGGTGATTATTGGCAGCGGCGGCATTTTTACGGCGGAGGATGCCTGGGAAAAGATAGCTGCCGGTGCTTCTCTTGTGCAGGTTTATACGGGTTTGGTTTACGAAGGTCCGTGGATGGTGCGCCTGCTTCTGGAAGGGCTGCTGCAAAAGTTGGAGGAGCGAGGATTGGGGAGTATTTCTGAGGCGGTTGGGATAGATTCGATAAATGGAACCGCAGATGAACGCGGATAAACGCAGATGGAATTTGGGGATAACCAATTATCTGCGTTAATCTGCGTGGCGGTTTTTGAATTCCAAAATCCAAAATCTAAAATCTAAAATCTAAAATCGGCAGTCGGTTCGGATTTATGGTAGAGA
>CAZJNL010000508.1:1131-4582 GCA_964546515.1 uncultured Oscillatoria sp. | reverse complement strand
AAGCGCTCTGGCTTGAAACGCTTCGGTTCCGGATAGATATCCTCCCGAGGGTGAGTCAGGTAAATATTGCCAGTTAGCACCGCACCGGGATCGAACTCCCAGCCCCCAATCTGCACCGGCGCTTTCACTTTTCGGAGGAAAATCAGCATCGCCACAGGGTAAATGCGCAGAGTTTCCGAGCAAACAGCATTGAGATAGGGAAGTTTAGCCACTGCATTTGGGTCTAGCTCACCGCCGAGAGAATCTAATTCACTCAGAAGCTTCTCCCGCACCTCCGGGAGAGTGTAAATCCAGTACAGCGCCCAAGCGAGAGCAGACGCAGTAGTTTCGTGACCGGCAAAAAGAAGAGTGATCAACTCATCGCGTAACTCCTGATCTGTCATCGGCTGACCCTCTGCATCCACAGCAGACATCAGCAAAGAGAGAATATCAGTGCCAGACGTATATGGCTGTTCCCGGCGCTGCTGAATTTCAGCGTAGATGAGATTGTCAATTTGCTGCTGCTGGCGGAGGAAACGCCCCCAGGGACTCCAAGCACCTAAATCCCGCTGCAGCCCGCGCAAAAATAGCAGAGCGGAACTCCAGGGAGAGCTGATAGAATCAAGCATGGAAGTGAGGAGTGAGCGCAGTTGCTCAAAACCCTCGCCCTCGTGCATGCCAAATACAGCGTCTAAGATAACCCGCAGAGTGATTTCTTGGGTGAGGGAACGGACTGGAAACGGTTTGCCGGCACTGTGCTGGGAAATTAATGCCAGAGTGATGTCGCAGATGAGATTGCCGTAAGCCCGCATGCGCTCGCCGTGAAAGGGCGGCGTCAGCAGCTGGCGCTGGCGCTGGTGGCGAACGCCATCCAACAAGATCACTGACTGATCTCCCACCAGAGATCGCAAAATATCGTTTACCTCACCGGAGGCAAACAGCTTGGGATCTGCAGTAAAAAGCTTCTGAATTGCCTGCGTATCGCTGAACATCACCAATTCAAAGGGACCCAATCGGGCTGTGAAGGTGTCACCGTGCGCTTTTGCAGATGTTTCCAGGTACTCCAGGGGGGTAGCAATCCACTGGAGCTGCTGTATCAAGGGTAGCGTCTGTGGCCCAGAAGGCAGTTTCATGCAGGCGTTACTTTTTTTTAAGGAGTTTCCCTTTTTAAGCTAGCAGAAGTGCCTGGAAATGGGTAGGGCTTTGGGAAAATCTGCCGCCCGATTTGCACGGTGCGCGAGCGCCGGCTACTTGCCATTGCAATGGCACCGGACATGATATCGCCCGTTGGATTTGGGCTAGACTCAGACTTCTATTTCCCCCTTCCCTCACAGGGCTGGGAGGGGGGTTAGGTTTTTTTTGGTTGCTCAGCCGATGTTTATATTAAACCTGAACTGGGGTTTTCGCCACTTGCGGCTGGCGCGAGCAGGTGATCCCCATCCGCACCCCGCCAGCCGGTGTCATGGTGACGCCGCGACGGGCTCGGTCGAACGGGACGGTTATCGGCAAGCGCCAGCTGAACTCGGGAAAGAATTGTAGCCAGTACCAGTTTCATTTCAAACAAAGCAAAGTTCCTGGGAGGAAATCTGCCGAAAGCCAAGCTTGTTACTGGGATGATAGAATCCGCTGCATGTAAATTGTCTCCTTTTTGTTTGAAATTTATGCTGGGTTGATACAGCTAGCATCAGACGCGCCGGGAAACAGCAGCAACCCCCACCGGAAGGGAGATTCAAGCAATCGGATTATCTGCCCAGAAGGGGAGGCAGACAGCTGCCTCGGATAAGAACAAAAAAAGAGGAAATTTCCTCTTTTGTTGTTCCACCGGCCTAACCCGCCGGTTTATTCAGCTCACCTATCTGGGCAATAGTGCCGGTGAGTGCCGCGAGCGCGGTTATTTCAGGCGTCGATTAGTGCGTCTAATCTTCACGAGTGGCTAAGGTCATCAGTAGTTTACGGCTGGTCTGCCTGACCTGAGAGTGCCGGTGCAAAGCGGAGTTTCGTCTGCCCCCACTGCCAGATAGCGCCCAGTCCCAGCAATATGACAGTCAAATTAATTAAACCGCCCAGTCCGGGGATAGCTGTCAGGAGGACAAACAATAGCAAACCCACCGCCAGTGGCGCAATCGGTGAATATTCCCTGGTTGGCTGAATCGCCCGCAGCAACCGCCGCCCTCCCAGCAAGCTCAGGACAATCGGAGGCACATAGCCGGTGAAAAGCAAAAAGCCTGTCAGCAAGGTGATGTGGGCGAGCACACCGAAGCCCAGAATCAGCGGCACCAAACCGCCAACGGTCAAGGCGAAGACCGCAGTCAGAATGAAGGTAACAGTGGGGATGGCGACTGCCAAAACTGCAACCGCCAACAAAGCCACAAAGCCCCAACTAAGGCTGGGCAGCGGTTTGGACTCAACCGTATTCGCCAAGCTCTGCGTCGTCACCGGCACCGCCCACAGCAGCAGCAACCCCACCAGCAGCAGCGTCACTAAACGCCCCAGGTTGTTCGGCACCGCCGCAGTTGGGCTCTCGCGCCGGTACTGCCGGTACTCTACCTGTTCTCGAATCGGGGGCGACGCCACCTTTGCGCCCGCACTGATGTCCGCTTCGCTGGGGGATTTGTAGATCAGTTCGCCGCCAATCTGCGCCGAATCAGCAAGCGTCAAACCGGCTGGCACCTGAGGAACCGGCACTGGCGGTTGGGGCGCGATCGGCGGATTGAAGGGTTCGTTCTTGTCGGCGACGGTAACGCTGACATTCCTGCCAACCGTCCCCCGCAGTTCCAAGGCAGCCATGCCGCCTGTAACGTCTTGCTTTACGGTTCCCGCCAGCAGCGCCTGAGCCCCAGCAAAAGACAGACCGCCCCCCACACTGCTGCCGGTTTTGCTCTCCAAGCTAAAACCTGCCGCAACCACATCATCAGCTATGCGAGCATTTTTCTCCAGCACCAGTACCTGACCGGCAACGCGCACATCATCCTTGACGGTGCCGTTGATAACCACAGCTTGACCTGCAGCGATTAAATCCCCCTCTATCGTGCCATTGACAGTAATTTGCCGGCCCGCCCCTATGACATCCCCTTTTACAGTACCGTCGATAGTGATCGTGTTCCCAGCCACGTACAGGTCATCGCCGATTACTTCGCTAGCGCCGATCGCAACTTGCTCTCCACTTCTGCTTGTCATCGCCCAGACTGGCGAGAGCGCAAATACCCCCACGAACAGCACAAAACCCGCGATAACTAGCAGACCTCTTTTAATTGCAATTAGCCTCATTTTCATGTTACAATTGTCTGTTTGTGTTTATCTTAATTGGCCAAACAGTTGCACTGGACTTCACTCCTCACTGCCAAAGCTGTAGGGTGCGTTCCCTCTAGAATCGCCCCACTGATGGAAAGATCGAGGTTCGGGAACGTACCCCACCTCCTGTAGGGTGCGTTCCCTCTAGAATCGCCCCACTGATGGAAAGATCGAGGTTCGG
>CAZJNL010000508.1:0-1031 GCA_964546515.1 uncultured Oscillatoria sp. | reverse complement strand
GAACGCACCCCACCTCCTGTAGGGTGCGTTCCCTCTAGGAGCTACTACTGATGGAACGATCGAGGATCGGGAACGCACCCTACCTCCTATAAAAGAGGGCATCCCGATTTGGCAAATATATCTCTGATCTCAAACGCAGCTACAGCCACTGCTGCTGAATCTTCACGCCCCGGGTTTGCATGATTTTTTCAAACAAATCAGTTGGCAGCGCCCGCTCCACCGGCCACACTCCGGGCTTGTTCAACTCACCAGATAGCAGCAGTTCGGCAATCGTGCCGGTGCCAATGCCGGTGGCAACTGCAGCGCTTTCATGTGCCACAGACGACACAAAACGGGCCGGTTTGCCATCCTTGCGACCGGCAACTTCAGCGCGAACCGCCACCCCAGTGCCGGTGAACAGATTTGTAACAGCCGTCATCCGGTAGCTGACCTGCGATAAAAACTCGATAGCGCCCTGATTTTTCAGCCAGCTTTTCGGCACCCAGTGGGCGACAAGCCAGGTCATGTGATTGTAAAAATCCGGAAGCGTGCTGAATTTAGTAATTACGGTTTTGACGGGAAAAGATTCAGGCAGCGTCATGGATTCTGGCATATCAAACCAGTAGACGCCGGTTTGGCCATAGGGCGGCGGAAATTCAACCGTTTCGCGCTCGCTGTAGGGCTTAACTTGCTGCCACTTCCCATCCACCCAAACGTCAAAAGGCTCTTGCAAACCCAGAAAAGTCGTCCGCATTACTGTCACGCCGGCACCGCCAGAACCCGCCACCACATAACTCAGGTGAATGCGTTCCGCCTCAGAAAGCTGTTCCACGCCTTGGCGCACCAAGCTGTTAGAAACCCCCGGAAAAATGCCGGTGTTGACAATCGCCGTCACGCCGGCAGCTTTGGCAGCGTCGCCGAGAGCCAGAGCTTTGCGAGTAAAGCCACGGCTGTCGCTGACATCCACATAGTTGACGCCAAGCTCAGTGCAAGTCTCCAAAACGCTGGCATCGCGGTGGTGAAACGGGCCCGCACAGTGGACGACCAGGTTA
>CAZJNL010000507.1:0-4586 GCA_964546515.1 uncultured Oscillatoria sp. | reverse complement strand
GGTGACAGTTTGCAGCAGGGGCGGTCTCCGTGGGTGGCACCGCAGGGCGGTCTCCGTGGGTGCCACCGGCACTACATCTTCCGCTCGCCAGCGCTCTGTCAGGTTCTGACACAAGCCGATAATTTGACAAATACTGCCGTCTTCAGCTTCCACCGGCTTGAGGAAGATTGCAATCTGCTTTGAGCCCGGATCGCCGTTGCCCGCTTTGCCGGCACTTTTGTCAAAGAATGCAACGCATTCAATTGGCTGGCGCTGTTTTACCCTGCGGGAAGCCGCTGCGCGTCTAAGACAGCGGGTGAGGTGCCGCCACAGGGTGCAGGCAGAGCGGGCGTCGAGGCAATCGCGCAGCCGCAAGCCGAACACACTGCCGGTGGCGATGGAGAGCATTTCTCGCGCTGCTGGATTGGCGGCAACAAAGCGAATTTTTTCTTTTTTTGGGGCGCGGGCGCGGTGGCGGGAGGTAATAGGCACATCTGTCTCAGATGTGCCTACGTCCTCTTTGGCCTCATCTGCCTCAACATCCACGATAAATATGCCGTCTGAAGAGTGATCTAAAAGGGCCCACAGCGTGGCAGGGCAGCCACAGGGGGCTGCCCCCAGGCAAGGCGCGTGCTGATCGCACTTCTGCTGACCCACATCTTGCCCCGCTACTTTTATCTGGGACATGTCGGCGCTGGTATTTTTCAAAATATAATGAACGCTTAACCTATTTTTAATAGGTTAGCTTGGAAATTTCCAAAGATTCAGTAGCGAATTACGCAGAACCTGCAGCTGATTCCACATCCCTCTCGCTTTTGGCCCATTTTTAAAATGTCTTACTCTCCCCTCTCCCCTTGTGGGTGAGGGGACTCATATCATGTTCGGTGGTGACGGCATTGTAGAGAGACGCGATTCGGCGTTCTACAAGAGTTTTGCAATAAGGATGCCACCGGACTTGATATCAGGGGATTTTGCAATATAAACTTAGACTTATTCAGAAAAGTTTAAAAAAGTTTATGATTGGAGGGTGCGTTATTAACTCGCATCGCACGCACCATTCTTGATAATCGCTCGGCAGAGCCGATTAACCCAACCGGCGCGGAATCCGTCGGCAGAGCCAACAACCCTTCCAGCCTGAGGCTGGGAACGAGAAAAAAAGCTCCCGTCGCCAGCCTCTTATATCCACAGTCCGGTCAATTACACATAATTAATTTCCCCATCCTTCTTCCTCTTTCTTCTTCCTTATTGGCGCTCCTTCACGGCGGCGGTTCATTCTTAATGTTAATCAATCAGACGTAATTACGCTTCGCTCGGCTTGCGCCTAGAACGCCCCCTGCTACAGTTATCGCAGTGACCGCAGCCAAGGGACTTCGCCTCACCGGCAAAGCCAAAAGCTTGCAACAAGAACTGCCACCGGCACTGGCGAGTGGTGAGATATTGTGTCATTTTAGCGGTTGCGCCGGTGTTAGCCCCAGCAGTGGAACCGGATCGCTCAGACGGGTTAATCGCGTACCGGAAGGGGTCGAGCCAATTCAGCCGACCGGCACTGTGCAGGAGAGACAGGGCGATCGCACCGTCGGGAAACTGCCGCGCCACGGCACTCACTTCACCTTGCACCGGCAGTTTCTCAGCCAGCTGCAGCGCTTTCCGGTACTGCACTTGTTGCTTGTCTTCAAAAAATTGCCGCCTTTGCTTGTCTTCAGGATCGAGCCAGCCGGTGGGTTCGCTGATTAAGGTTAAGGCTTCTGCCGGCAAGCCGTCTCGACCGGCACGACCCACTTCTTGGACGTATTCAGACAGCAGCGCCGGCACTTGGAAGTGAGCCACCCAGCGCACGTCTGGCTTGTTGATGCCCATGCCGAAAGCGGAGGTGCAGACGACAAATTTGATTTTACCACTCAGCCAGCTGGCTTCCAGGTTTCGCCGCTGATCTGGACTCAAGCCGGCGTGGTAGGCGGCGGTGGCATAACCTTGCTCTGTAAGCCACTGTGCTAGGCTTTCAGTGTCTCGCCTGGTGCGGGCGTAGACTAAACCAGCAAGGCTTGGGAAGGCTTGGATAAATTTTAACAGCTGCTGCCGTCGTCCTCTTGGCGTCCAGGCAATTTTAACCTGCAGGTGCAGGTTGGGGCGATAGGGATTGATGCGAAAGACTTCTGGCTGCTGCAGCTGCAAGACGTTCTGGATGGTTTGCTTTGCTTGCGGATCCGCTGTGGCGGTGAAGGCTGCGATTGCTATCTGAGTTCCGGGGGGCTTGGATTGCAGCAGTGCCGGTCGCACTGCGCCCAGCCGCCGGTAAGCTGGGCGAAAGGTTTCGCCCCACTGCACCAGACAGTGCGCTTCATCTAGAATCATGCCGGTTACAGTCAGCCCGGGCGCACAGAGGCACTCCCACACCGGCTGCGAGAGCAAGGTTTCCGGCGAGAGGTACAGCAAGCGCAACTGGTTGCGCTGCAACGCTTGCAGCGTCTGCTTGCGCTGGTGCGATGGCAATTCGCTGTGCAGGAGAGCAGCCGGCAATTGCCGCTCTCGCAATTCTTGCACTTGATTTTCCATCAGGGCTACTAGGGGGGAGACGACTAGCGTAAGTCCGGTTTGCAACAAGGCGGGCAATTGAAAGCAGATGGATTTGCCGCCGCCGGTGGGCAGTACAATCAGGGCGTCTCGCTTTTGCAGCAAACTGCGGATGATTTCACCTTGGGGCGGTCTGAAATCGTCGTACCCCCAGATTTTTTTTAAGGCGGCGCGGATGGCGGTTTCGTTCGGGACGCACTCGTTCATAATCCTTAATCTTACAATCGGGCTTGTTAAATTTCGTTTCCTTTCTTGCCAAATGCCTTGGCTTCTGCTAGGATTGTATAAAAATGGGAATCCGTGCCATTTCAACTCTGGTTAAAGTTGGGCTATCGGTTTCCACTGTTCAGATAAGTATAACCTAAGTTGCTAGTTACAAACGCTCCAGTTAGATACCCCCTAGCCCCCCTTAAAAAGGGGGGGACATTCTCTTGCGCCCCCCTTTTTAAGGGGGGGCAAGGGGGGCTCTGGATTGCTTAGACTTATAACTAGCAACTTGAGTTAAGTATAGAGCAAATCGAAGAGAAGGTCTAGTAGCAATGGACTTTGAGATTATCGCGCATCGGGGGTTTTCTGCCATCGCGCCTGAGAATACTTTGGCGGCTTTTTCTGCGGCGCTGCTGCACGGAGCGGATTCTATTGAGTTCGACGTGCAGCTCTCCGCAGATGGGGTGCCGGTTGTTATCCATGATACCACATTAGACAAGACGACCGGCACTGCCGGCTTTGTCAGGGAGAAAACGCTGGAGCCGCTGAAGGCGCTGGATGCCGGTGCGTGGTTTAGCGAGCGGTTTGCCGGTGAGCGGATTCCCACTTTGAGGGAAGCCTTGGGTGCGATCGAGGAGATTAAGAAGTTTATCTATCTGGATGTGAAGCCGCACTGCGTTTTGTCAGATGCAGAAGTGGATGATTTTGTCAATACTCTCAGGCGTGAGGGTTGGGAAAATCGGTGCGTTGTTTCGTCTTTTAACGAGGAGTTTGTGGAGCGGTTTCGGGTGCGGTGTGGGGATATGGCGTTGGGTTATATTGTTGCGAATGGTGAGGCGTACCGAGCGCAGTTGGAGAAGGCAGCCGGTGCCGGTAACACGGTGATGATTAGCGAGTATAATGTTTTGCTGGAGAATCCTTCTCTGATTGAAGCGAGTAGAGATCGGGGGGTTGATATTGTTGCTTGGACAGTGGACAGTAAGCCGGTTTTCCAGAGATTAGGTGAGTTGGGAGTGGTGCGGATAGTGACGAATTCGCTGATAGGTTCAGTTGGGAGATAATTAAGTGCGTCGCCCACAAGGTAGGGGCGGGTTTCTCTCGTGGGGTGGGGGCGGGTTTACGAACATTATTCGCTGTGTGGCTTTTCTTAAGGGTGAGAGCGGGTTTATAAAGTAATTGTTAAGACAGCGAGGGGGGCCAGAAACCGGGTTTCTTCTGCAGGAGGCCAAGTCCAGCTCAGTTTTTGGCCCCCCCGGCGAGACTTCCGGCACAATTCGCAACCGCACGGTTTCACCCTCGCTCAGAGATACGGGAGTCACGGGACGCAAAACTCCGTTTTCGTAAACAGCAACAATAATTTCGCTCATGGTTCGCCTTTTGGTTGAATCCTGGATTTATTTTACCCTGATGCCGGCTCTCCCGACAGCGCTGCCGGCACCTGCGTCCCATTTGTGCAAAAATTTTCCCCCTCACCCCCCGTTTCCCAGACGCGATAAATCGCGTCTCTACAAGAGCGGGACAAGAGCGGGAGAGGGGGGAAAACCTCTGCCGGCACCCGCCGCAGTCCGAATTTGTGCCGCCCCGCGCCCCGGAGGCTTGCCGATTGCCGGCAGCGCGGTTTATAATAGAATTAGTTGAGCTAAACTGAGCCAGATATGGGATCGTTTTCAGGCTATCTTGTAGCGTTTATCTTGTTCTTGGCACTGTCAGGAATAAAAATTGACCGGGAATATCAGCGGGGCGTCATCTTCCGCCTGGGGAGGAGCGCTGGCCTCAGGGGGCCAGGGCTGTATTGGATTATTCCCTGGATAGACCAAAAAACTCAAGTG
>CAZJNL010000506.1:0-4594 GCA_964546515.1 uncultured Oscillatoria sp. | reverse complement strand
CCCGCACCCGCGACGAAGCGGCGCGAGCACTTTTGAATTTGTCCCAGAAAACGGAGATCCCGTCCAGAATCGCGGTCGCCACAAACCCGGCAAAAGTCGAGCCAAACCCCATGAGGATGAGCAGGACTGGCTGGGTTAAATTGCTTAATAAGGACGTCACGCAGGCCACCACCGGCAGGCACAGCAGAGCCAGCCTCGATTTTGACATCAAGCACATGAGAATGCTGCCGGCAATCCCGCACCAGCGCCATTTTTTCTCCTTTTCCTGCAGCGCAAAGAAAAAATAAATGTTGGCCACAAATCCCACTGCCGGTGCCCAAGGAGTAAACAGACGCCAGCGAGGTGCGCCAGTGTCAGGCTCGAGTTCATAAAGATTAAAGGAAAAAAACTCGTCTCCCGGTCCGCCCACAAGCTTGAGCGGCGAAACGTAAAGTGTTTCGGGCAGGTGCAGCTTCTGGGCGAGGATAAAGATGGGCGCGAGCAGCAAAGTGTGGTAGCAGACGATACAGGCGGCGCGATAGAGCAGTTGGGGTCGAATTGGCAAGCAACCAATCAGGGGAAAGATCGCCATCAGCGCCCAGCCTTTAGCCCAGCCAATGGAGGATTTGATAGTCGCCGGCAAGCCCAAGTTGTAATCGATGTGCCCCATCACCAAAGCCAGTTCCATCACCAGCATGGCAATCACCCACACCCACACTCCCCAAGGAATCGAGATCCGCTCCGACTCCGGGGTTTGGTCGGTTTGCTCCCACAGCTTTTTGCCCAGGTAAAACAGCAAAATCCAAGCTATGACAGGAGCGACTACATACAGCCCCCCGATGGCGTAGAACCCGTAGGTGCCTACAAGAGAGTACCATATCAGTTTTTCTGGGAAATTTCTTGGTGATATCGTCGCTCGCGCATCCACAGCAAAATCAGCCCCGCTGTTACAAAGAGTGTTCCCAAAGACGCCCCGGCTAAGAGCAGTAGATTCTTGAGATTATTCGGTTTCTCCGGCGGTACGGGTTTCTTGAGCAGCTGCACCAGCGGATACGCCGCGTAAATATCGGATTTTCCGACATCTTGCTGAGCCATTGTAGAGCGGAAAACCGTTTCTGCAGCTTGCAGCTGGCTCTGCAAATCCTCTAACTTCGCCACTTCCTCTATTTTTTGAGGCTGCTTGCTTTCTAGCTGCGCAATTCTCCGCCCCAGCTCCTCTCCTTGACCGGCCATACCTTCTAACTGCGCCCGCACGGAAATCAGCTCTTGAAACAAGTCAGCGCGTTTATTCCCGGCATCGCTCAGCATTAAAGGCTGCAGCTGTTGCTCGGACAACTCTCGCCCCACTAACATTACAACGCGCTGCATTAATGCCTGACGAGCCGCTTGCTGTTTGGCTTGCTCCTCAACTACCCCGGGGTGGGTTGGCGACCATTTTGACAGGTACGCTTTCAGGACGCCACTGGATTCAGCATAGTTTTTCAGATATTGCTGAAATATCGTATCACCTTGCAGAACAAGGGCATCCGCAGCTTCCTGCGGTGTCAGCCCCAGGCTGGCTGACAGCTGCGCCAGCTTGCGATTTAATTGCTCTTGCTCCGCCTGCACCTCAATTTGCTGTTTCCGCAACTGCTCGATGTTCAGCGAAATTTCTTTAAACTGATCTACAGATGCTAAGCCGGTGCGGGCTTGATAAGCCAGCAGCTCCTGCTGCGTCTTTTGTAGCTTATCTCTAGCTCTTTCGATCGTATCTCGAACTCCCTGCTGTCGCTGCTTCGCTTCCTCAGCCCTCAGCTGGGCGAGTCGCTCTTGCAAGGCTTCGTATAGCGCCAGCGATTTCTTTGTTGCGGCTTCCGCACTCTTTCCGCTCACGCTAATATTCATCACAGCGGTTTGCGGCACCAGTTTTATTTTCGGATCGCCTAACTCTTTAACCTTTATCCCCAGTTTTTCTGCAGCCGCTTCTAGTACCGGATCGCTTTCTAAGATCGCCTGGTAATTCGCTCTCGGATCGAGAGCTAAACTGGAGTAGGGAGAATCGCTCGAGGAAGATGCCTGCCCGATATTATTGATGTAAACGTTGGATTTTACCCCGGTCCCCGGCAAAATTAAAGACCACTCACAAATGTAACTGGGAGGAGATACTTTCAAATACGTTACCACCAAACCCCAGATGAGGGCGTTTGTTCCCAACCCCGCCACTGTATAGCGCAACCAGCTCCAGCGCCCGGTCTTCACTGTTACTATTTCAGGTTCTTCTAAAGAGTCCTGCCAATTGGATTTTTCAACGCTCTTCGTCATTACAAGACCTTCAGTGGGAGGCGAAAGGCAGAGTTAAGTAATCTCTCACAGTTCAGATCTCACTGTGAGGTAACGGGAATGACCATTTTCATCGGCTTTCACTCATTCCAGTCTAATCGCTATTGTATACTATCCCTCACTCCTGCAACTTTTATTAACAGTATTAAAGAAAAATTAAATTAAATGGAAGTAGCCCCAAATAATATTAGGTTGTCTAATATCTGATTCTGCCGATTCAGTTAACATACCCAGAACAAAGGGCCAAACTCCAGCTCTCCCCTCTCCCAAAGCTCCAGACGCTATAAATGGCGTCTAAAACTTTCTGGCCAAAAAGGAGGCTCCCCCAGGATAGCAAGGGAGATTTAGCGCGGGCAAGCAGTCAGGAGAGTATTTTTCCTCACCCACTGCTAGAAATCCCACCAGCCCGAGTCAGCCTTTCGGCTCCCTGCTAGCATCACCCAAAGCCCCTTCTCCGTCACAGCACCCTCCCCCCTCTTGAAGGCCACTGATTGCTGCACGGCGTCCCGCACACAAGTCCGTCACAAGACGGTTGCCCAGCACCCTTCACTGACAAAAGTCCTGAAACGCCCACACAACTTAATTTTTGCTGCCGAAAAAAAAATATAGCACAAAATATTGGGTCGATCTGTATTATACAGATTTTCTTAATATTTCTTCCTGTGAAGGTCTGCAGCCACTCAAGCTTCCCAGCGGCTTCAGCCCCAGTTTTGGGCTGAAGGCCCTGATTTGGGATGGCACCGGCTTTTCTGCAATCTAAACCCCTACAGCTTATCGCACGAGCAGGCGGCGGACAGCGGCTGAAGGCAGCAGGTTTGGCCCAGCTGCGAAAAGCCACTCTCCTACTCCGCCTAGCTCTTGTCCATCCCCGTACCGAGAGGAGAAAACGTCCTGGTGGCGGGGTTGTATTCCCAGGCGATTCCCGCCGGATCTTTGCTGCGACTCCATTCGGGAAATTCCGGCCCTGTTTTGCGCTTGCTGACTGTATTGGCGTGCACATTGAACCGTCGAGCCAGTTCGGCTTGGTTGAGAGGCGATTGGCAACAGGACAAATTGGCAACCGGCACTTTTGGCGCAGTTTCTTTACCCGCCTCAACACTAGGCAACTCACCCGGCAATGCCGCTTGCGGGCTTTCAGCCGGCGCAAGCAGTTCTGAAGCCCTTGTGCTCTCCCTTGCGGGCACTTCGATTGCAGCCTGCTTGCTTTCCAGCTGTTTGGGCGGTTCCTTGCGTCCGCCAGAAGAGGTTGTTTCAAAGTAATACATCACTCCCCCTTTCTCAGACACTTCAAACTGTGCCGAGAATTCTACAGCCCGCTCCTCCAGATACTGTCGCGCTTCCTCCCCAGAGAGATTCGCTTTGATGGCAAAGTCCAGCGCCGTAATCCGCCCGTGATTGTCCTGGATTAGCCGGTAGAAGATGGTATTCAGGTGCGCCTGTTTTTTCTTTTGTTGCTGATAGCGCTTCCACCCCCACGCCAAACCGATCGCCACAGCCAGAGGCACAGCGATGCGACTGGCACCGACGAGCGCCACCATGCCCAGGGCCACAGGTAGGACGATAGGTACATATCCCCAGAGGCTGCTATTCCCGTCAAAGCTGCTCTTAGCCATTCTCAATTCCTTTTCACCGCTGTCTGTGCTAACACTGCGGAAAGCGCCATCACCGCTCCGCCGGCCCTCCGTGCCTGCGGCCAAAAGCCAAACGCCACAAAGCACAAACATTATCCCTCTAATTTTAAAGTGTTCTGCCCTCCAAATAGACCGGCTCGCCAAGCCCTCCGCTTTTCGCAACACCCATACCCCCACTGTTAAACTTTTTTTACGATATCGTTGACATTTTCGATGTTTATCTTTATAATGTTTCTTTCCCAAACAAAATTGGCTATCGTCCCCAAACAGCCCTCAGAAGGCGGGATGAGCCAGAACAACAGCTGCCGGCAGGGTTTGGGGATGGGAACTGTTGGCAACTTTATCGGTGTGAGGAGAAAAGGTAAAAATGGCAAAAATTAAGTGGAAATGCTCCGGCGTCAGCCTTGCTGCCCTAGCCGCAACGCTGGCTGTCTCATCGGTTGCCTTCGCCGCTGTCACACCGGCACCCACCGGCTCCACTGACACTATCGCTCAGCTGCCGGCACAACCGAGCGCTTCACAACAGAGTGTCTCATCGGGTGCCTTCGCCGCAGTCACACCGGCACCCACCGACAACACTGAGAACTTGGCTCAGGTGCCGGTACAACCCAGCGCTTCACAACAGAGTGTCTCATCGGGTGCCTTCGCCGCAGTCACACCGGCAC
>CAZJNL010000505.1:0-4611 GCA_964546515.1 uncultured Oscillatoria sp. | reverse complement strand
CTCTTCCACCACCCGGGGCAGTAAATATCGCCACCCCTCTTCTTTGGATTGCTGAATTAAGTAAAACTCAATCAAAAACTTGTTGTCATCGTTGACACTCCAGAGAAACCGCGCCATAACAGCCGCATAGGATTTTTCCCAGGTATCCTTGCGGCGGAGGTCGCCATAGAAACGCATTTCTTTTTTGAAGACCTTATCCTCTGAAGGTTTTTCGCACGAGATATGAAAGGCTTGATTCACTTCCAGCAGTGACAGCCAGCACTCGTAAGTTTTGGTTTTCAGTTCGTATAGCTTCTGACGGGGTTCCTTTTTTTTCATATCTCGTCCCAACTTTGTGGGTTTTGTCTTGTAGAGATGCGATTCATCGCGTCTCTGGATTCATCGCGTCTCTGGGATGAGCGTCTCCAGGATGAAATGCAGTCCCCTTCTGTGGGATAGCCACCGACGAGCTGGGTTCATTTGGCCAAGGGGTGAATCCGTGCCGGTGCCATTACGGCGGTGGCGAGAGAATCGGGAAAAGCCAAAACACCCTCCAAGCATCTGAAGTGGTTTAATCTCAGATTATACAGCAACAGCCGGGGAAATGTGCCGGTGATTGCCGAAAGTTTCTCCCACTGAGTTTAGGGTGACAGCGGGGTGAGGTGGCGAGGGCTGCTACCCTTCGGTAACGCTTCGCGCCCCAGAATGGCCAAGACTGCCGGCGACAACATCAGACACCAATGTATCCTAGCACACAACCGGCAACTCCCCGGTTATGTTTTAATATCCTCAGGAAGGGCTGATGCTTGATTTTGGGACGCACCCCTGCCCACTGGAAACTCCTGCCGGCATCCCCCTTGACAACCAATGGTTTTTGTGGTTTAATACCTTCAATACACATACTCACTATTCTTGGCGGTGAAGTCCAAATCTCCCTTATTTGACGGCATGAAAAAACTCCTGCTTATTTTCTGGCTACAGTTCCTTTTAGGAATCCTCCCCTCACCGGCTGCTTTAGCAAATCCCATAGTGCCGCAACCCCCACCAACATGTTCTGAAACCGAAGCAGAAACAGAAAAATTACTCGGTACATTTTCTGTTTTTATTGGTACATGCTTTTTAGGTTTACCTATTTTAGGAATCGTACTAATTGGCACAAGCATTTTATTAAGGAACCGCTTGCGTGAAAGCGATACTAGCGAATAGGTGGCCTTAGTATTCGCAGCCTTCATCTCTTCTATAAGCTATATAATATTTGCGCGAATGCGAAAGCCCTTGCTAAGTATAAAGATGTTACACATACTTGGCATAAGGCAAATTATGGAAGCTAAGCTTACAGATTCTAATCGCTTAAAATTTTATCGCACAGCTCCCAACTGGAACGATTATAATTTGATAAATAACCATGAAATAATAATAAATTTTCTTTCACCTTTTCTAGTTGTACTGGTCTCCTGAACCTGAAATCGTCTCGAACGCATCCAAACCTAAACTCATTCTTACACAGCACAGAACTTGTGTGGATTTGCTTTTTGTTAGGATCTTCTACTTTCCACACTATTCCCACATACATGTTTAGGTATCTCTTCCGGGGTATCGCTAGATGAAATGCACTCTTCTTATCGTGAGAAACTATAATTGAATAGTCATAGTTTTCTGTCTGACTTTTAATGCCAACTTCCATCTTATCCATAGAAGCTGCCCACTTACCTGTCTCCGTATATACAGCGTCCTGGGCGCTAATCATTTCAAGGATATTATTTGTAGCTTCTACTTGCTTTGCTTGCTGGGCTTTTGGAATCCAGGTAAACATAATACTAGGCAATGCGTATAAACCTACTAACCCTAAAAGCAAACATCCCCACCCCGCGATATTCAGCAGATTGCATACAAAAATCAGTCTTTCCCGCTTATTCTGTTCGACAAACATAATGCCCCCTGTGAGACTCTTATCCTAAAATCAGTACATTAAATTGAAAATTTCCAACCCACCGGCATCCCCCCGTAACAATTGCCCTCCCCCGGGGAACTTATCAAAACCCGTCGGATGATTTCATTCTCCCAGGGTAGCACTCCCTGTGGTTTTTGTCAACGAGTATGTCAAAATTTCCTGACTGGGGCATGGGGCATAGGGCATGGGGCATTGGGGGATGGGGCATGGGGCATGGAGCATGGGGCATGGGGCATGGGGCATAGGGCATTGAGCGCAGGAAATTTGTAGGGGCGGGTTCACCCGAAATATTTGGGACACCATGAAAACATTAATAAACCCGCCCCCACCCCACGCCGGGTGTTAATCAACCCGTATAATTAGGAAAACCGGCACATTCAAACTGCGCCAAATCAGCATTTTTGCCCATATCTTAAGTTGCTACCTACAAGTGAGTCAGAGTAGATCCCCCCTAGCCGGGGCGGGCAAAATGGCACCGCCCCTACAAAAGGGGGGGACATTCTCAAAGCCCCCCTTTTTAAGGGGGGTTTGGGGGGATCTGGATGCTTAGACTTGTAGGTGGTAACTTGGGTTTGCCCATATTTTAACACCCATAACTTGCAAATGCGCCTGATATCTCTTCCCCGCACCGCCCCAACTAAGCCTAACCTATCCCTAGTAGCTGCCTCAGCATTAATCCTAGCTTGCGCCATAGCATCTGTCGCCCTACCTCTAGCCACTTACACCCTAACACTAGCTGCTTTTGGGCTAGCTCACGTTCTAACTGAACTGCGTTATGTAGATGCTCGCTTTAACCAGCGCACCGGCAGGGATTTGCGCTTTGGTATTGCCCAACTGCTGCTGATAATCGTCACCCTGCGCACCCTGCTAGTTCTCGGTTTCCTTTCTAGCAGCGCCTGGGTAATTATGGAACTCACCTGTGTGGTAACATTGATAGCGCTAGTCGTGCCGGTGCTGGCTAGCAAAAGCTGGCGTCTAGCTGTATTCGGCATCAGCGCAATTGTCGCGATAACAGCCGGTAGCATCACCGCACCGGCACTAACTTTCGCAATCCTTTCCGTAGCGCACAACATAACCCCAGTCGGCTTTATAGCTGAACGACTGCTTGGCGAAAAACGGCGAAACGCCATGATAGCCTGTGCGATTGTTTTCGCAGCCATCCCCCTGCTCATTGTATCAGGTTTTCCCCACAAAGCGCTCACCTCTGTCAATCTTATCGCCCCCGAAGCTTCCCTGCTAAATGCGGGCTCACTCTCCCAGCATCTGGGGCAATTTGTCCCCCCACAGCTGCACTCCGAACCAATCGGACTGCACGCCTTTTCAGCAGCTGTTTTTCTCCAGTGCATGCACTATGTCGCCGTCATCGGCATCTTGCCCAGATTCGACGATACCGCCACTTGGGGAAAACCCCGCGCCTTCTTCCCTTGGCCAAATCCCAAACAGTTTCATATCCTCATCCTTCTATTAGGTGCATTGCTGTTTGCCGGTTTCGCCCAATCATTCAGAGATGCCCGCTCTCTTTACGGCATTGTAGCCTCAATTCACGCTTGGTTGGAACTTCCCATCCTGCTGCTAGCGCTAGCGACTCCTAACAGAGAATAACCGCCCACACTCTCCAATTATATAGAAATCAGAAATCACTTGTAAAATCATCTCTCTTCTCTTTTATTGGCGCTCTTGGCGTCTTGGCGGTTCCCCAAAAATCCCCCCTCAATTATAACGGGAGCATCCCGTTTTTGAAACTCCCCTGGTGAGGGCGAAGCATTCGGATTATCAATTGCTGGTTTTGACCGAGAGATTATTCGCCCGAATGCTTCGCCCCTACAGAATCGGGATGCTCACATTATAACCGCCATATTGACTTCTAGGCAGCTTGGCAATTTAAAAGAGTTTGTAATAAATAGCTAATCCCCCGAAAAATGAGGCGGCGTTAGCTGCCAGTGACACAAACATGCCCCGCCGCCATCCCAAATCCGAAACCTGCGCGTAGATTGTGCCTTCCACTGCGACAGCAGCGCTCTCGATTATAGTTGCCCGTGTGGTAAAATTCAAATAGGGCATCAACATCTCGTTGCTTTCCCACGCTATGGGATGAGTTAGAAAGTTGGCGGCGCCGACAATAATTAGCAGCTGAAATAACTCTTTAAGAGTCATTTGTTGCGTGGCGCGTGCCAGCCCCAACACCAGGGGGACTTCGATGACAAGTCCTATTAATAGCGCTACAGGTTGAGTCATGGATGGATTTTAACTCATATTATAGCAGATTCTAACTGAGTGAGGTACAGATGTTGATCTCCCCCTAACCCCCCGTTAACAAAAAAATTTCCTCATACTCCCCCCTTTTTAAGGATACTGGTGGCGCAAGGGCTGCCATGCGCGACGCGCCACAATGAAGCTCTCCTGCCGCACGCCCCAATATCATGTCCGGTCAATTGCTCCGAATAAATTTTTCCCGGACCTCTTCTTTTTTATCCTCTTCCTTGGCGTCCTTGGCGTCTTGGCGGTTCATTTTTAACGAAAATCAATCAGACGTAATATTCCCGTCCATCTCTCCAGCTCGCTCCAAGCTTGTGATGGGGATTGACCCCATATCAATTCGCCACCAGTATCTTTAAGGGGGGTGGGGGGGGGGAAGGACGCTATCGCGTCCCGCAACGCTTACGAACCGTACTTCACCCAAG
>CAZJNL010000504.1:435-4618 GCA_964546515.1 uncultured Oscillatoria sp. | reverse complement strand
GGTTAAGATAGGCAAAAGTGTAGAGACGCGACATGTCGCGTCTCTACAGGCAGGCTCCGGGCTGCCTGTAGCGGGCACCCTAAAACCAGTAGTAGATCGGGAGGTGTGTGTGTCTAGACTCAACAATCGCGCTTATGAAATTATGTATGGGGAAGTGAAAAAATGCACCGGCAGTGATACAGCGGGCAAAGTGCAGCGAGATATTGTCCTGAAGCGGTTAGAAAAACTGCGCTTGCAAGAGGGAGCGCCGGCATCGGAAGAAGAACTGCGCCAGACAGTAAGAGATATCTTGCCGAACTTTAGTGAGAAAGTGCTAAAAGCGGCTGCCGGTGCCAACCGGCAGGCTGGAGTGTGGGGGATAATCCCGTTTGCAGGTGTGCTGGTTGCGGGGGTTGCGGGGTTGATTTGGGTGGTAAATTTGCCGTTTCCGATGATTCGGCAGCCGGTGGCAAAGACAGCACCGATATTATTGCTGCCCAGTTTTATTAGCATGGATTCTGACTACCGTCAAGCGATTTCCTTGGTAGAGCAGGCAGACCAGCTGGTGAACAAAGCCACGGGCCCAGCTGACATCGAGCTGGGGGAAGTGAAAGTCAAAGAGGCGCAGAAACACTTGGACGGGCTGCCGGTGTGGTTTTTGGGTTACAACCCACAGGTGTATTGCAGCTTGTTTGGCTGTAGCTGGCGGTTCACCTTAGATGAATTCCAAGCCGCGCGTAAAGATGTGGGGCGGATGGAAGCGAAGGTTTTCCAAGAAAAGAACGCTCAAACTCAGCTGAGGGGTGCCGAAGAGGCGTTTTTGGCGGCGAAACAGCAATACGAGGGGGCAAAACCGGGAGCGGAGCAACAAAAAGCGATAGCGGCTTGGCAAGCTGCTTTAGATCGGATGAAAGAGATTGCACCGGCAACGCTTGCGGAAAAAATGGCGCGGACCAAATTGCAAGCTGCGGGGCGGGATTTTCAGGAAGTGGTGGGTGACGCTGCCGGTCGAACGCGAACCAACACCTTAATCGAAGCGGCCAAAACATTTGCAATGGCGGCGGCGGAATCGTCGCAAAATCCACCCCACACAGCAGAAGAGTGGGAGCAGATTGCCGGTTTGTGGGAGCAAGCGACAGACAAGTTGAAGCGAGTGCCGCTGGAGGATGCCGGCTATATTGACGCTCAAAAGAAACTAGCTGAATACACTAAAAATATGGGATTAGTGCGGATTAGACTGACAGCGGAGCGAGAGTCAGCGTCAGCGCTTAAACGGGCTAAAGAGCAGATTCCAGAATGGCAAAGGCTGGCTGGTTCTCCTGACACCGATAGAGGGCGTATAGCTAGCAGATTGCAGGAAATTATCAACGAGCTAGAAACAGTGAAAGCAGGGACGACATCCTATACGGAAGCTCAAGAACTGCTGAAATTTGGGCGGGAAACGCTGAAAAAGCTGCAATCCAATTAATGCCGGTGATATTTTTGTCTGCTCCCCGGCTGGGAAGAGGGAATGGGTTGCGTGCGTAGGGGGACAAAAATAAACGGAACATCAAGAAACCAACATCAAGAAACCTGGGTTCTTAAAGAAACCAGGTTTCAGGCCGGTTTCTGGCCGCAGCCATGTTAGGCTGAATTATGTCCACCTACTTATTCCCCAGGCAAGGGCGCAAGGGGATGGGGGGGGGTGAGGGGTGAAAAGCTCTAACGACAAACGCGAGAAAAACCTACCCTTAAGAGTATTCCCCATTCTCGTCCGTTGAAACTGCCTCAGGGAGGGGAAAGGCTGGGGAAGACTGAACCACAATTGGTTGATTCCTTCGCACGCAGAGCGTATGACGCATTGCCTCAATCCCAGCTGCCCGAAAGCCACCGACAATCCGAAGGGGACAAAGTTGTGCCTGAGTTGTGGGTCAAAGTTACTGCTGAATGACCGCTACCGCGCCATTGAGCTGCTCAGTGAGGGGGGATTTGGCAGAACCTTCTTGGCTGTGGAGGAAAAGCGGCACTCGCGCAACTGCGTCATCAAGCAGTTGCTGCCGGCACCCCAGATTCAGGGGAGTGCTGGAGCAATGGCCAAGGCAGCCGAGCTGTTTGAGCAAGAGGCGCGACGACTGCTGGCGCTGGCGGATCAGCATCCGCAGATTGCCTCTGTACTGGGCTATTTTGAGCAAGAGCGCAGCCTGTATCTGGTGCGGCAGTTTATCGAAGGACAGGACTTGTGGCAGGAATTGGAAGAGCAGGGAGCCTTCAGTGAAGAGCAGATTCGGGACTTGCTGGGGGATTTGCTGCCGGTGCTGCAATTTGCCCACGAGCGGAATGTGATTCACCGGCACATCAAGCCCACCAATATTCTGCGAAGGAGCGGTTCTCGCCGCCTAGTGCTGATTGATTTCGGCGTTCCCCAGCAACTGACCTGCCATTTCACCAGAACGGGTGCAAAAGTTTGCGCCGAAGGGTACGCACCGATTGAACAGATCCGGGGCGGCTTCGCTTACCCAGCCAGTGACCTCTACAGCTTGGGCGTCACCTGCATTCACCTGCTGACTCAAGCCTCACTCGACGAGCTGTTTGACCCCCTGGAGGGCAGGTGGCTGTGGCGAGAGCAGCTGCGGAAAGCCGGGAGAGGCGTCAGCGCTCAGCTGGGGCTAGTTTTGGACAGGATGCTCAAAGAGTGCCTCAAAGAACGCTATCAGTCAGCCGCTGAGGTGCTTGCAGACCTGACTGCTGTGGCGTCCAGACGCACTGCCGGAGCGCCGGTGGTGACGCAAGCTTTGCCCGCCGCACTGCCGCCAGTAACGCCGATTATTATAACTCCCGCATCAAAACTGCTCCAGAGGGGCACGCCACACCGAGCCCCTAAAACCTGGAAATGTTTGCACACCCTGACTGGGCACTCGCGCTTTGTTAATTCTGTAGCCATCAGCCCGGATGGGCGACTGCTGGCTTCTGGCAGTGCTGACAAAACCGTCAAGCTGTGGAACACCGGCACTGGCGAACACCTGCTCACCTTCACCGGTCATACAGACGACGTTAATTGCGTCGCCTTCAGTCCGGATGGCCGGATTCTAGCCAGTGCCGGTTTGGACAGAACTGTCAAGCTGTGGCAGGTGTCCACCGGCAAACTTTTACTCACCCTCGACGGTCATTCCGACTGGGTTTTGTCGGTTGCCATCAGCCCCCGATTCCCGCTCCTCGCCAGTGGCAGCTGGGACAAGACTGTCAAACTGTGGCACCTGGCAACTGGAAAACTGCTGCACACTCTCACCGGCCATTCAGGCGGGGTTCGGTCGGTGGCCTTCAGCCCCGATGGCCAAACTCTCGCCAGCGGCAGCTGGGACAAGACGGTGAAACTGTGGCAGCTAGCCACTGGGAAACTGCTGCACACTCTCACCGGCCATACCGAACCCGTCAGTTCAGTCGCCTTCAGCCTGCAGTCGCCGATCGCCCTCGCCAGTGGCAGTGAGGACAAGACTGTCAAACTGTGGCAGCCCGACACCGGCGGGCGAGCGCCTGGGGCGGCGCTGCTCAACACCCTCACCGATCACACCAAGTGGGTGAATGCCATCGCCTTCAACCCGCGCTCCCAAATCCTCGCCAGCGGCAGTCGCGACCAGACTATCAAGCTGTGGCACTTGCCGACCGGCAAACTGCTGCACACCATCTGTGAGGATTCCTACTCGGTTAACTCGGTGGCTTTCAGTCCGGACGGTCAAATCCTCGCTAGTGGCAGCGAGGACAAGACTGTCAAGATTTGGCGTACAGTAGGGGCGAGGGGTATAGATAGCTTTTGAAACCGGCAGACATCTCGGGTGAGCCCCGCCCCTACAAGCGCTCTGAAAACCAGTCCCGATAAGCTTTTTAGGAAATGTGGGTAATGCTTGTGCTTATTTTTGGAGAGCGGATGGGGGTGAGGGTCTGACGGGCGACCGACTATAGCTGATATATTTTACGATTAAATGATTTTCACAAATACCCGAGTTTAGACCTGTTTTGTATATATGCTTTCTTCCGGATATTAGTAAATTTAACCCTTGGCGGCACCGCTGCGGTGTGCGCTGATCTGCTTTTCGGGGTGAAATTGCCCCTGTCGTTGGCCACCGTGACCGGCACCTGACCATTTTTCGGGGCAAATCAATAAAAATGAGATGATTTACGATTAAATGATTTTCACAAATACCCGAGTTTAGACCTGTTTTGTATATAT
>CAZJNL010000504.1:0-335 GCA_964546515.1 uncultured Oscillatoria sp. | reverse complement strand
GCTTTCTTCCGGATATTAGTAAATTTGCGCTTCGGCTGCCCTGTACAGCTCCCCCTCATCCCCTCCTTTGCCCACAAGGGGCTGATGATTCCCCATTTGTCCCTGAAAGCTTTCAAAGTAAGGCTTTCAGCTATGTCTCCCCCCACCGGGAACTAGCAAAAGAGCTGACAATTAATGAGAATCAAACCGGGGTGAAAAACCAGACCCCTGATTCTCCGTTTCGAGTTTATGGATCGCAAAGGACGGTCACGGAAAGAAATAGCTCCTGAAAACCAGTCTGAATAAGCTTTTTAGGAGATGTGGGTAATGAATCGCGGCCTTAATGGCTTTGGGTG
>CAZJNL010000503.1:0-4623 GCA_964546515.1 uncultured Oscillatoria sp. | reverse complement strand
GATCGACTGTTAGAATCAAGTTTAGTGTTCCCTGCAGCAGAGTGGCACTATCCAGGCTAGGCACCGGCGTGAGGAATTCTCCGCCCGCCCCAAAAGTCACCTGAAGCAGAGCGCCCGCAATGGTAATCTCTGTGTTAGCTTAGACAACTGTGGCTTTTCGGAGAGGAGATTCCCTATGAAGATTTTAGATTCTCAAGGTCGCCTGTTTGGTAAGGTTAGCATCCTGGATGTGGGAGCGGCGCTGGTGATTCTGCTGGTTGTGGTGGGGATTTTCTTCTTTCCCGGCACCACCGGCTCTGTGGCTCAAATCGGCGTCAGCGAAAAACCCATCGAGGTGGATGTGATTGTCCGAGGTTTGAGCGTGCGCGACCCAGAGGCTTTGTTAAAAGAGTGGGAGAAAACCAAGAAGACCAGTATTATTATTCGCAACCAACCCTACGGCGAGATTGCGATTAAATCCGTACAGCAGCTGGACAAACTGCTAGCAGTTCCCCAGCCAAATGGAGCGGTAAAGGCTCTCCCCGATCCCAGGGTTGAGGAGTCTTACAGCAGCAACCTGCTGATGACACTGACTGGCAAAGCTAAAATTACTCCGAATGGGCCGGTACTCGGCAACGAAAAAATCAAGATTGGGACTACCCTGGAGCTAGACGGCTTCAGCTATAACTTCAAATCGAGCGTGATCGACGTGCGAGTTTTGGATGGAAAACAGTCCCGCAGCTAATAGGCGAAGCAGTTGCTAGAGCGCCGTTCAATAAATCTGAGAAACCGGGTTTCTTTTGGCTTGCGTTGCCAAGACAAGACCGTCAACGGCAGTATTCCACTTTGATAAATAGGCTCAATAGGTGCGTTCCCCTTGGAAACGCACCCTACTGATATGCTGCAAGACCCCGCAATCCGCAATCCCATTGCTATCAGTTTTGGCGCGATTGCCGGTGCCCTGAGTCGCTACTACCTGACTTTGTGGTTCGCTCAGCGCTTCGGCACCGGCTTTCCCTACGGCACCTTTTTCATCAACCTCACCGGCTGTTTCGGCATGGGCTTCTTCGCCACCCTGGCTTTAGAGCGAGTGGCGGCGATTCCCCCAGATGTCCGGCTGTTAGTCACCACCGGCTTCTTGGGTGCCTACACGACTTTTTCAACCTACGGGCTGGATACAATAGCCCTGCTGCGCACTCAAAACTTCCTCACAGCCGGTTTTTACTGGGCCGGAAGTGCTTTACTGGGAATTATAAGCGTTCAGTTGGGTGTAATTTTAGCCCGGTTGGGAAGGTAGGGAAACAGCCATGACAGTTTGGAAACAGCTGACAATCTATATTGGTGAATCTGACCACTGGCACCACCAGCCCCTCTATACAGCTCTGATTGAAAAGGCTCGCGAGCGGGGACTGGCTGGGGCAACAGCGTCAAGAGCGATCGCTGGGTTTGGCAAACACAGTACAGTGCACACGACGCATTTGCTAGATTTGTCTTCTGACTTGCCGGTGGTGGTGACAGTTATTGATCGCGAGTCGGCGCTTGTTGAATTTTTGTCGGTGGTCAAAGAGATGGTGAAAGAGGGATTGGTGACTATGCAAACGGTAGAAGTCCTCAAGTAGAAAAGTAGTAGAAAAGTAGGGTGCCGTTCCGAGCGGTAACGCACCCCACGCCCTACTGCTGCTGTTCGCCGGTGCGCCGAGACTTAACCCGGTCAATTTCCCGCTGCAATTCCTCAACTTGCCGGCGCAACGCTTCCACATCATTGCTCCCTGTTTGCGAGTTCGGCGTTTTCGCTTCCACTTCAACCGCACCCTCAGCTCTCGCTCGGGGATAATTGCCGCTGCGGATTTGACGATAGTCTTCCGAAGCCGCCCACTCCTGCAAATAGCGAACCCGCTCAACCGTAAAGGGATGGGTGAGAAAAACGCCTTGAGTAATGTTATTATACAGGAAAAATTTGTACACTTGATTCAGACTGTCTTCGTCGAGGTCTTGATACCTTTGCGCTTGACGGATAAACTCATCCAAGCTGCATTCGTTATTGTGCTTGACACTCCCACCGGCAAGCTTCATCATCGCCTGCAGCACCGGCTTGGGGGCGTCTGTGACTAACAGAGCCGCCCGGTCGGCAGAAAGTTCCGCTCGGCGCAGCCATTCGTAGAACGCCAAAATCAAACCCCTGCTCAGTATATTGCCGATTCCAAATGTCAAGTCGCCGATGAAAGCAGCGACTCCCAAGGCCCAAAGCGCCATCTGATTTAACGTGGTGTGACCGCATTTAATATGCCCTAATTCATGGGCGAGTACCGTCCGAATTTCTTCGTCGCTCAGCAAGTCCAGCAGCCCAGCGTTGAGAACCACAGAGGGTTGCTCTTGTCCCAGTGCGTAGGCGTTAGCCAGCGGATTTTGAGTGACAAACAAAGCCGGCTCTGGGTAGATGTCTAAATCCCGCACGCATTCCCGAAATAGCTGATAAATCGTGGAATACTGGCGGGGCCCAACTTGAATGCTATTGCCCATCAGATAGACGAGCTGCGGGCGCTCGTAGACAAATTCCACAAACTTGCGGGCGACAATATCGAAGCCCGGTAAGCTGCGTAAGGCTTGCTCGGCTTCCCGATCGAGGGGGTGGCGAAAGGCTTCGCTAGAGATTCCAGTGTAGGTAGGCATAGTGACGGCTTTTGCGTATGATGGCGCTCAACATAACTGTGAATATATATAGCGGTTTTCAATTTGTGATGGTACAGATGGGTAGAAAAATGGTAGTCCCGCCCAAAACGGGACACTTTACAGATCCTTTCTCTTGTAGAGACGCGATTTATCGCGTCTCATAGTCCCGGATGCCCGCAGATAGAAAAATGTACCGCACTGCACTGAAAAACGCTATATAACTCTTAATATATTGCAAAAACCGAGAATAATCCAGGGACTCTTTAACCGGCACCGGCGGGCCAATTTCCTGGGGGGCGCTGGGACTGGCAAAACGCAGCGTGCCGGTGTGGCGACGGCGGCGGGGCGGGTTTGAAGATGTGCGCCCGGGCGGCTGCACGCGCCAGAGAGCCGATGTGGGACATCCGCTGAAAGTGGAAATTGCTCGTTCCCAGCCTGAGGCTGGGAACGAGAAGATGTGGGATCTGCCTCGATTCGAGCCGGTGCCAAATATAGAAGTTCTAAATAATTTGTGAAATTATCTCTCTTTTCTTGACTTGGCGTGCTTCGCAGCGGCGCGAAGCGCATCTTGGCGTCTTGGCGGTTTATTTAAAAATAAAATCACAAATCAATTATAACCGCTATACGATTCTCACCGGCACTCAATGCGAGCGCCGGTGAGGGGGATAGCGGGGCAACTCATAAATTGCCCCTTGACAGCAAATTATTTGCTTTTCTGTATAGTCTTCGCTTGTTCCATCGCGATTTCTTTGAGAACCTGAGACGAGTTCAAATTCGAGGCCCCTTCGATAGCCTTGACAGCCAAATCCTGAACCTGTTTGAGAGCGGATTCGAGCTGTTTAGAAAGACTGGCAAGCCGCGATTCTTGATTTTGAATCGTCTGCTCCAGAGATTGCAGCCGCAGTTCATAGATGCGCTTTTGCCCTTCTACTTCCTTGCCATCCAAATCCGCCTTAACCTTCGCTTGGTAGCTGGCGATCCCTTTGCCCTCTTCTGTCCCTTTCTTAATAGCAGCTTCTTTTTCTTTAAGAAAGGCTTCAAATTTCGCTTTAGCCTCTTGAAATTGTTTTTCTCGCTCAGCAATTCCTTTCTCCCGCTCAGCCCACTCTTTTTCTTTCGCTTGCTTGGCTTCTTCCAGAGCCTTATATAAGCTCTTCTTTCGCAACTCGTATTCCTCTAAGTCGCGCTGGCGCTGCTGCTTGAGGTCATACTGATATTCCTGCGTGTCCCGCTGGCGGGTTTTATTCTGCAACTCATTCCGTTCTTTGACGGCTAGCTTCTGCTCCTCTTGCTCTTTGTCCCAAGCCTTCTTTTGCTCCTGCTTCTCTTGTTCAACGGCTTCTCGTCGCTGGCTGAGTTCCTCCCCAAAAGTTTTGGATCTCGCTTCATATTGCTGGAGGAGGTTATCCAACGAGTCTTCCGCAAATTGCAAGCCATGCAGTTCTTCTAACTGTTTGCTCTCCTCCGCCACGGACTCCCCGATCTCTTGCAGCCGAGAAGCTTCCAAGGTGAGTTTTTCAGAAAGCTCGCTGGCGGCGATGCCAAATCCCAATTGCAGCTTTTCAATAGCTTGAAGCGTTTGCCAGATTTTCTGCTGACTGAAGTTTGCTGTTTTAGCGTTCATTTTTGTCGTTTCTCCTGAGGTCTGATTAATGGGTTTTTTCGAGGTTGCTTGCTGCCCTTTCTGCACCTGCTTCACTTCGGGTTCGCTCTCCCGACCGACTTCCGGTGCCTTTACATTTTCATCCTTCGCACTCTTGGTGATTTTTTTGGCCATGATGGTTCGTCTCCTAAATCAGATGTCCGCATATCAGCGATCTTTGTCCTTTGTCCTTTGCTTCCCCCCCACCTCTCGCTCTCGAAGATAAGGAAAAAGTTTTATTCGCGGGGGGGTGGGGGGATTGCAATAAATGCTATCTAACTCAAGTTGCTACTTAACCAAAGTAGGGGCGGGTTTACCCAAAATGTCTCTAC
>CAZJNL010000502.1:0-4625 GCA_964546515.1 uncultured Oscillatoria sp. | reverse complement strand
GTGGGAGAGGGGGTTGGGGGGTGAGGGGGGCGCGTGGCAGTGTGAAGCGCGATTAATCAACCGAAAATAACACAAACTGCCGCACAAGCTTTATATAAAAAGATACAACCGGATGTGAGGTGATTTATGAAAGGCGCACCGGCCTGCGCTATGAATAAATAGGGGCGGTCAAGGAACCGCCCCAAACAAGGCCACTCTGCCAAATTGTGAGGCACCCCTAGATGTACCCCGACCGGCAACTAAGACTCCTTTGTTACCTTGCGCCGGCGAGAGGCGGCCAGGGACCCCCCTACCAGTCCCAGACCTGCTAGCGTTGCCGGTTCGGGCACGGATACTGCGGAACCGACGACTTTCCAGTCAGGCCCATTGTAGCCGGTCTTGCTGATGACTCGCAGCCCGCTAATCGGTGCTGAAACCCCCAAGTCTGCTAAACTCACGCCCTTAGAACCAACGTTCTGAGCGCCGTTAATTTCGAGAGTGTCAAGCTTGTATCCAGCATATTGCCAGTTTTGAGAATCGAGCTTGAGCAAGTTGCCAATTAGGTTTCCCCCAGCATCGAGGGCTTGAATTTTAAGTTGGCTGTTCTGTCCGCGCTCCCATAAGAATAAGTTATCTACCGCCTTATTGAAGGAAAGGTCAATCGTAAACTTGCCGCTATCTTCCGTGTCAATAATACTGCTGAGGTACAGGTTTCCCAGGGCAGCCACCACATCATTATTATTAATCTCTTCCTTGGATAGCCCCACCGTTGCCAAGTCTCCCTTGTCAGCGCTGGCTGCGCCGGTATTGCCTCCCGTCCAGAGGTCATTGCTGACAATCTTGGCTTTATTCACCACAGCAAAGTCTGTGACGGTGGTATTGCCGAACTCTACCGAATTCAGGAGGATATCCCCTTTCCACGTATTGGGGTTTGGTAAGGAAGCCTGGTAGTTGGTCTTAAAATCGAATGCCTGAGCTGAAGAAGAAACTGCTAAAACGCTGCCAGTAATTAATCCCAAACAGACCGGAAGGTGTTTCATAGTCCTAGCGGTAGTTACACTCAATGTATTGGTTCCCTTTGATGCCCCATATCCCTTACAGGGTTGGCTAATCGTGGGAGCTTATTTTCTTTATAATACATCTTTTCTTCAATGTCAAATGAGTTTTGGGAATTTAATCAACTCTTGATACAACTTGCGAGTTTGGTCAAGTTTTGATAAACAGCCTGGAATAGAACCTTCCTCTAGGGAGTGTCCCACTTTTGTAAAGAAAATTTCGCCTTCCCATCCCCCCTCCCCTCTTGTCGTGGCGCAAGCATCCTGCCCGGGGGCCATAGCGGGCCCGCTTCTGTCCCGTGCCTGGGGTCAACAGTCCCGTTACCAGGCCGCCCCCTGGAATACGGTTGAGTGCTTTTTATTAAACTTGCGGTTGCGAAAAGCTGGCATCATTGCTGTATATAAATTTTAGCCTTAAAAGCCAAACCGAAATTCGCGCATCCTGGCCTCACAGATCGAGTTCCCTTCTAGCAGCCCGAAGCTGGGCCAAAACACGCACGGGTGGGAATGCGGGTGACGGTTGCCAGACTCCGCTGGCAACGCACCCCGATAAAGGCACAGCACCCGCAGGCCGGGGAGTGGCCACAGGCAGGTTATTCTTAACAAGTGGCACAAAATAACTGCTGGCGGTCAAACCCAACTGTTCTGACTCATTCCAAGAACGGCTCGCACGTTAACCGATTTCGCTGTGACGACGGCGGCGCGCTCCCAGCAAACCAGCAACTCCCGCACCCAGCAGTGCCAGCGCTGTAGAAGGCTCGGGGACTTTTACGGCTTCGGCTTTGATGATAAAGTCGTTGTAGTCCTCGTCGAGACCATCTTCCATTGCAATTAACACCTGGCCAGGCCCGACAGAGCGGGTAGCCGTTTGCGGAGTTTGGCCCGGATAATTTTTAATCCAGGTTGGCCCTTGGAGGTTGTAGGTGTAGCTGCCACCGTAGACAAACTTGGCTTTGTTGGCATCATTGCCCAGGGAATACGGGGCATTCACCACATTTGGCGTAGCCGGATCATATTGCCTGATCCCAAATTGGTATTCCACCCCAGCGAGAAAGTTGAAGGTGGTCGTGGACTTGGACACCGCCACGCCTGGGCTTCCCTTCCAATCACCCAAGGTGTCATTGGTTCCTGGGTCAGAGGCTTTCAAGTCTTCTGCAAACAAAGTGCTGACTAGGGTGTTGGTGTCTTTGAGGTACACCCCTATGGCGGTCTGCCACATCCCGTGAGACTCGAGAAAGTCAAACTGGACGGTGGTGTCGGTGTCAAACTTAAGCCCACCCACTCCAAAATTGCTGGACGTGAGAGAGGCGGCGAGCGCCGGAGTGGAGAAGCTGGCAACCGCAGATGCGGCGGCGGCGGCAGTTAGGCTAGCGAAAAGTTTCGTTTTCATTTATAACTCCCACCCTGAGTAGTTTTTGCGCCAGGGTTAATTTTGTCTTGTTTTAATTATGTGGGATTGATACTTGCATGTCTAGGCTTTGGGCGCTTCTTTATCAAAACTTCACACTACTGCGGGGTTGTGTGAAGTTTTGACAGCTAAACAGCAAATGCTCCTATGGCTGCAAGCCGAAAGGCTCGGCTTCGGCGTTGCCCAGGCGCGGGGCTCACGGGGCGCGGGAATCTTTGTTTTTTGTCTTGCCTGCTCCTACCGCCTGCCGGTGGCAGGGCCAGCGCTCTCAGTTCTATTACATAGAGGACAGACTAACTCTCGATTTCAGCCTCTCGGTTTTCCCCGACAAGACAGGAGCGCCGCTGACAAAACGAGAGCTTTTGTAGAACGCGCCTCGGCGTTTTTACAGATACCCTAAAAAAGGCTGTCTTGTCTTGTCGGGAATCATTAGCCCCCGTCACACCGCCACTAAATCATGACCCACTACCAACAGCTGCTCAAAATTCAAACCGCCGGCAAGTCGCTGTGCAAAATCACCTCGAAAGTTGAAGCAGTCGTCGCGCAATCGGGTGTCGGAACCGGTCTTTGCACCCTGTTTCTGCGCCACACTTCTGCGAGCTTGCTTATCCAAGAAAACGCCGACCCGGACGTGCTGCGGGATTTGGAAAACTTCTTTGCCAAGCTCGTACCAGAGGACAGCCGACGCTATATCCACAATGCTGAGGGCCCGGACGACATGCCGGCCCACATCCGCACTGCCCTGACTAAGACCTCGGAACAGATTCCCATTGCCCAAGGGAGACTGCTGCTGGGTACTTGGCAGGGAATCTACATCTGGGAACACCGGCAGCGTGGCCACATCCGCGAGCTGGCGGTTCACATAATGGGAGACTGAGCCAGTCTGGCTGCTGCGCCGGCTCTGTGAACCAAGTGTTTGGTTCGGGCTAATGCTAGGGACGCTTTGGAAACCCAACCGTCACCCCGCACGAGCTTGTTCGCACCTCAGTGGGGAATCGGGATGGTCTAATGGGCCATAGGGGAGAAGAAAAATCACCAATGCCCAATGCCCAGCGCCCAATTCCCAATTCCCAATTTGTTCGTATCGTGATTGCCGACAACGGGCCCGGGATGACGGTGGAGGTGCGCCAGCGCCTGTCTTACCCAGGCTTGACGACCTTGCCGGTGGGGAAGGGCACCTGTTTGGGGCTGTCCATCAGCTATCTGGTCGTGGTCGAGAAGCACGGCGGCGTCTTGAAGTGTGAGTCTCAACCCGGACTAAGAACCGAATTCTGGATTGAGATTCCCATTCGCCAGCGCCAAGCCTGAACTCGAATCGCGATGCCGGCGGAATTGACACGAGCTTAATTCCGCTTAATCAGTTTGAATATAACCTGCGAGGTAAAATCCTGTTGATTGCTCACTCAACCAGGACGTTGGTAGCGCTCGCTGGATAAGGACTAATACCAATTTCGGTAGATTACTTTTCATGAAGAGTGAGGGTGTTCAGGGGAGAGAAATTAACTGTAAGCAATTAACCAAAATCGATATAAAAAGCTCTGACTGCCACTGCCATCACGCCGGCGCACAGTAGGTTTATAGGGCATTTATATCAAGATGTGCTGGGAATGCAATTGCGGTCCACGATGCCGTCGACTGCCAAGCTGGGAAAAACTTTTTTTTCCAAAAAGTGGGGCGCTTACCGATCCTGAAAAAAATAATTTTTCAAACAAATTTTCGAGAATTTCATAGCCGGTGCGCGGCAAGCCTTTCTTCAGGCGTTCGCCAACAAAACTTGACAAATGAAGCTAGGGACGCGGGTCAGGTTGGTTTCTATCATGTCTGTTAACATCGTTGGGGGTCGGGGGGGCGGGTTTATTACAACCCTTCGTTGCGCCTCAAATCTTTCGGGTTCACCCGCCCCTACCAAGCTTTACCCACGCAGGCGCTGCGGTTTACAGAGAATCTTTGTTTCCAGCAGACATGTCGGGTGAACCCGCTTCTACAATAGTATTTATATATACAAAATCTCTGCAACCAGAGGTAATATTATATCTAGTCCTGTTGACTAACGGCAATTAGCAGACTGGCCCCTTGGGATTAGGAATGCCCGAGGCACAATGCCCAATGCCCTATGGTTAGGGGTTAGGGGTTAGGGGTTAGGGGTTAGGGGTTAGGTTTTAGGAGAGAAGTTGATAATTAAC
>CAZJNL010000501.1:0-4636 GCA_964546515.1 uncultured Oscillatoria sp. | reverse complement strand
CTAGATCATGCAACTCAACACAGTATGGCAGTACGGCAGCAGCGATCCCGAAAACACGAATAACTTCTATACGATCCGCCAGTGGTGGGCCGACCTCAACGGCAAAAAAATCACTTGGCGACAGCGCCTGATTCCGGCAACCAGCGATCCGAGTCAGATCGACTGGGAACCCCAGCGGTTTGATGAAGAGTTTGCCATCTCCAACCCCGAAATTCGCGGCATCACCATCTACTGGCACAAACCCGATTCCCCCGACGAACGCAGCACCACCCCTCACAAGCTGGAACTGGACACCCTCCGCCAGCAGCTCTACATCCACCCCCAGTCTCAAAAAGAGCTTGTCATCCGGGTGGGGTTGGCTGAAATCGTCTATCAGAAGATTTCGGTAAAAAATCCCGAATGGGAGTGCCGCCGTGCTGGTGAAAACCACACCCTCACCCTGCGAGACACCGCGCAACAGCTAGAAGTGAAAGTCACCCTCAGCCCAGCAAATCTCGCCCGGCTAAAGCAACAGCTAGTATAGCAATATACCCTTCCAAAATATGCTTTAAAATAGAGGCAAAAGCTGAAAACTGAGTTATATTTTGAGCCTTTTATTTTGATACTTTGTAGTTGGGGCAGTGCAAACTTTTAATAAATAAATCGACTGTTTATCGCAAGTATCCCCTTGAAAGCCGGCACACCCAGCGCCTCACCACAAACAAAGTTTTTTGGAAACCCTTGCCTTGCGGGTAAAGTAGAGACGCGACATTTCGCGTCTCTAAAACCGTCAATTAACACCTGTAAATACTGATTAAGCTAGCGGGATTTTTGTGCGCTCTCAGAGACGTTGCCCGCAACATCTCTGCCAACTGTCAGGAAAGCAGTGTCCACTTGCTAAAAGTGGCAGCTTGCCCGCACATTTGATTCCGCTCATCTAAAACATTCCAGATGATGCCGTCTTCGACAAAGAAGCGCTTCCCCGTACTGGAGATTCGCACGCCCTGCCAGTTGCCAACGCCTTGGGTTTTCGTTTGAGTGAGGAGGCGCTCACGCTCTGCCCGGTTTACCGGCTCAGTTGTGTTCCGAGAAGGCAGTTTGGTAAACGGCTCCCAATCGAGCTGCCACAGTTGAAGCGCCCGCCGGTTTCCGTAGTTGTAAATTGGGTTTTCTTCCATGCTGTGGGAAGCCAGGAAAAAGGGAGCCTCAAACAAAGCCCGCGCTATTTCCACCGGCTCTCCGTCAGTATCCAGCAGAACTTTGCCCGTCCAGTGCTGGAAGCTGCGCAACAGGCGCTGACTGTGGAGGATTACAGCTGAATCCTGCCAGGGAAATTGGGTGTCGTCGCTCATAGGGTTAAAAATTAGGGACTTCAAACGCATAAATTATCCCGTAAACGGGTGAACAAAATCACAGCAAGCAAGGTTCCAGAAACCCGGTTTCTTTAAGAAACCCGGTTTCTCAACCCTGCAGGCTTATTTATGTCCACCTACTTACTGTCAGAAACCATTCGCGCCATCAATCTGCAGCTTCCCCACCCCGCCTGAAAGCTACCCTAAGAGAAGGTGCCACCACCGGCACCGGCTGGATACTGCGGATGCCCCACCGGCAACGGCTCAGTAACGAGAATCCCCACAATCTAGTTATGTTACAAAAAAAACAAAATACCCATTCTAATCTTATCCCAAGCAAGTCACAGCTGGATTGGCAGGCGTCCGGTGGTGGTGGCTGACCCTGCGCTCTAGCGTTGACACCTGGCATCTGGTACAATCAAATCAATCCCCACGATCTAACTGTGATATTTTTACCAAAGTCCAGAATGTTCCCGCTGGACTGTTTCATGATGGTGGAAGCAGCCTGATTGCCATCCGCACCGGCAAGATTGTTAACTGGCAACAACAAAGGAGGGCCAAATCTCAGCATTTCCCCCTGTACGCGCCCAGTGGAAGCCGCCGGCACCCCTGACCTATTTCTTGAAGTTGTCCTCGGCGGTCAGCCTTTTGGCCCTCGCCCCAAGCTACCGCTAAGAGGCAGGAACAGCTCGCCCGGACGGGCTTTGTCAGAATTCCCTAACCTCCGCGCACGAGCCACTCTTCCACAGCCAACGCGCCAGTAGGGCACTGCAAAAAATTTTTCCCTACCTATCTTATCCGTAACTGCCATGTTAAGGCACAATAGTATAAGAAAAGCAAAACGGGGAACAGCCCCCCACGCCCACCCGTCCCCCGACTTCTCTCCTGCATACTTGACCCTGCATTTAATCTTTCTTCAAAGATAGTGCGGCAACCTGGGGAGCGGCGTTAAAGACGCAAGGGTGGTGAGTGAATGGTTTTGGATAAGCTCAAAAAAAATATCTGGGTTTTTTCCTTATTAGGAGGGGGGTGTAAGGCTATCCATTAAATCAGCGATCCGCACAATTATGCGATAAACTAATGATCCATCTAACTTTGCCCGGTCAAATTGTCCTGCATTTGACTTGGCCGGGGGTCGGCGGTATACTACAAGTGCTACAAACGGCCCTGGCATCCAGTGGCCGGTTGCGGGCCTTAATAATAGTCGGAGAGAATTTAGAGCTCTGTCAGAAGCTAGAGCTTTTCTGGCATGAGACTTGCCAACATGCGCAGGAGAGTCTGGGCAGCAGATGGCTTGTCGAACCGGCCACCGTTGGCTGTGCTGCGGAACCGGCACGAACTCGCCAAGTAGAGAACCGCGCGGCAGAGGTGCGATCGAGCGCCAGGGCGCTAAAGCTGATTCCCTTGGCTGGGGTGGAAGCGAGCCTGCTGGTGCTGAGCCCTTGCCTGAATGTCTGGATTCAGGTAGAGCCTGCCGTGGAAAGCAGGAAGCACTCTGACGAAAACATCAATAAAGAAAATGCGCCTTCATTGTTGATGGCTGACACTTCCGAGACAGCACAGGCGTGGCGAGTTGGCCTTGTTTTCAATCCAGAAACAATTGCGCGATTGCTAAGCGCCCCAGCAGTCGCTGCTGCTGCCCCCCATTGCTCCAACCTGGAGCCTGGGGAACTGGAGAGTCACGGAAACGCGCTGCGACGGTTGTGGCTGTTACTGCTGAGAGTCGTGGGAGGGGATACCCTTAAACAGACAGGTGATTGGCAACAGATAATAGAAGAACCCATCCCCCGTCCCCCATCACCCATTCGACCTTACCCCCCTCTGCCAGCACCGGCAAAGCACTGGCTAGCGGGCGGCACCCCTTCAGGCAAAAATGATAAGTGGCCGCTGCCCGCTGACAAGAACTCCTCATCCGTGAATGGGAGCGCATCAGTTGCGATCCACCCCCAGCACACACCAGCCGGCAGCGAACTGTTTTGGGAAGCCCCGATTGGCATTGTCTGCGAGAGCTTAGATGGCGGTATCCTCAGCGCCAATCCAGCCTTTTGCCGCCTCACCGGCTACAGCGAAATCCAGCTGCGCCATTTAGATCGCCGTTCCATAACTCACCCAGAAGATTTCGCCGCTGAAATGCGGCTGATTGAGCACATGCTCCAGGAGGGAGCCCGACGCCTAACCAGGCGCAAGCGCTACCGGCGCGGCGACGGTTCCATTGTCTGGGCAGAAGCGGTGATGTCTTTGGTAGGAGTTGAAGAAGACGAAAGCTACCTGCTCACCTTTGTAACAGACCTGAGCGACCGCCAGCGAGCCGAACAAGAAATCCAGCAGCGGCGCTCGCGGGAAGCCCTCCTCAGTGAAATTTCGGCTAAAATCCGCGACAGCTTCGATAGCGACGCCATTTTGCAAACGGCTGTCAGGCGACTCAGAGAAGCGCTGGACACAGACCGGGTTTTGGCCTACAAGCTGCAAGCGGATAGCAGTGGCGTCTGCGTCGCGGAAAACGTCAATTCAGCCTATCCGCCCATGCTCGGCCAGTCCTTCCCAGCTGAGTGCATTCCCCCGCCTTATCTGGAAGCCTATCGCTGCGGGCGTCTGTGGAGCGTGGACGACATCCGCGCCGCCGGTCTGGCCCAGTGCCATGTGCAAATGCTAGACCACGTCCGCGTGCGCAGCATGATGGCGGTGGCGATTCAGCGCACCGAAGCCGCAGGGGAGCACAGGAGTGCCGGAACTGTCTGTCCCTCTCCTCTCTGGGGTCTGCTGGCAGTTCACCACTGCCACGCTCCCAGACGCTGGACTGCAGACGAACAGCAACTCCTGCAAGCCGTAGCCAATCAGATGGCCATTGCCATCGAGCAAGCGAATCTTGTGCACCAGCTGCAAGCATACGCTCGCGAACTCGAAGACCGGGTCAGCCAGCGCACCCGCGCACTGGAGCAATCCCTGCGATTTGAAAAGCTGATCCGCCAGCTGACTGAAACCTTGCGCCAAGCGCTCGATGAAGACCAAATGCTGGAAGCCGCTGTGGAAGGTCTGGGCAACACCCTCGGCGTTGATGGCTGTTATGCCAGTCTGTTCGACGACCGGCTAGAAGTCCTAGAGGTGCGATACCAGCACCTGAGCAGCACCCTCCCCCTCGCCAGATCCCTCGTGGGAGAGCGCTTCTTGTTAAGAGATTGGCCTGAATGCTGCCGGCGTCGGGTGCTTGCCGGTGAAATATGCGTTCACAGCGCCCCCATCCAGCAAACCTTCGACCTGCGGCAGGCTCTAGAAGCCTGTCACCTACAAGGGCGCGATCCCTCACC